>DAIQPV010000096.1:0-9866 GCA_036787145.1 Rhodospirillales bacterium | reverse complement strand
TCGAGCACGACGAGGACGCGATCCGCGCCGCCGACTACCTCATCGACATGGGCCCGGGGGCCGGGGTGCGAGGCGGCCGTGTCGTTGCCCGTGGCACTCCCGATCAGGTGATGGCGACGCCGGAGAGCCTGACGGGCCAGTATCTGGCCGGGGTCCGGCAGGTCCCTCGCCCCGAGCACCGCGCCAGGCCGCGTGAGGGTCCGTCGCTGACCGTGATCGGCGCCCGCGCCAACAACCTGCAGAACCTGACCGTATCGTTTCCGCTCGGCACCTTCACCTGTGTCACCGGCGTGTCGGGCGGCGGAAAATCGACGCTGGTGATCGAGACACTCTACAAGGCTCTTGCCCGCCGCCTGATGGGCGCGCGCGAACATGCCGCGGAGCATGATCGGATTGAAGGTCTCGAACTTATCGACAAGGTGGTGGATATCGACCAGTCGCCGATCGGGCGGACGCCCCGCTCCAACCCAGCGACCTACACGGGCTGTTTCACCCCGATCCGCGATTGGTTCGCACAACTGCCTGAAGCAAAGGCACGCGGGTACCGGCCCGGACGCTTCTCCTTCAACGTCAAGGGCGGTCGCTGCGAAGCCTGTCAGGGGGACGGCGTCATCAAGATCGAGATGCACTTCCTGCCAGACGTGTACGTGCAGTGCGACGTCTGCAAGGGCAAGCGCTACAACCGCGAGACCCTTGAGATCGCGTTTCGCGGAAAGTCGATCGCCGAGGTTCTCGACATGACGGTCGAAGAGGGTGCCGAGTTCTTCAAGGCGGTCCCCGCCATCCGCGACAAGCTGGCCATGCTGCAACGGGTCGGCCTCGGCTACATCCATCTGGGCCAGCAGGCAACGACGCTCTCCGGTGGAGAGGCGCAGCGTGTGAAGCTGGCAAAAGAGCTCAGCCGCCGGGCGACCGGCAAAACCGTCTACATCCTCGACGAGCCCACGACCGGCCTCCACTTCGAGGACGTCCGCAAGCTCCTCGAAGTGCTGCATGCCCTCGTGGCGAACAACAACACCGTCATCGTCATCGAGCATAACCTTGAGGTGATCAAGACCGCCGACTGGATCATCGATCTGGGGCCCGAGGGGGGTGCCGGCGGCGGTCTGCTGGTCGCTTCCGGCACACCCGAGCAGGTGGCGGCGAGCCCCGCCAGTTTCACCGGGCAATATCTCGCTCCCTACCTCGCCCGCGGTAATGTCCGCAAGCGCGCCTGAGCGGACGTACACGAGCCCGATCGCAACCGGTAACGGTCTTTGTGCAGCGCAAAATTCCGCTTTGTGGTTTCGCTCCCGGCGAATATTCTTGTTCGCTTCGAGGGCTGACCCATGACCATTCACCGCGAGACGCGCGACATCCGGCTTCCTCCCGAACAAGTGTTCGAACTGGTGGCGGACGTCGAGCGCTACCCGGAGTTTCTGCCGTCCTGGCAGGAGGCGCGTGTCGTCTGCCGCGACGACGACGGCTACGACACCGAACAGACGGTGGGAATGGGCCTTCTGGCGCGGCACTTCCAGACCCATACGAGGCTCGAACGGCCGCGCCGGATCAATGTCACATCCCGTGACCAACTTTTCCACCACTTTGAAATCATGTGGGAATTCCACCCGGCGCATGACGGGGGTTGCCGGATCGACTTTGTGCTCGACTTTCGTATCGGGTCCTTCGTTCTGGCGCCTGCCTTTGACATGCTGATGATCCCTACGGCGTCGTCGATGGTCTCGGCTTTTGAACGTCGGGCGGGGCTCATCGCGGACAGGCAGAACATCTGCGACGCTGCGCAAGGACGCGCTTGAACCGGAACTCTAACGGGGTCGCCCTTCAGATCGGGGCAGGGTTCAGCTCCCGGCGGCGAACGTCGGGACCGGCTCGTCGATGACGATCACGGCGTTGCGATCGACGCGAAGAATGGCGAGGCGTCGCTCGGCAACACCGTCAGAACCGAGCCGGAAGAGGCCGTCGCGGCCGTAGAAGCCATTCGGGTCCTCGAGCACGGAACGGTTGAACGGATCGCGCTGCGGGCCGCGGGCCAGCACAGCAGCCAGGGCGGTAGCGTCGTAGGCAAGGGTCGCAAGCCGGGGCGGCGATTGTCCGAACGACCGGCGGTAGCTGACATCGAAATCGCCGCGGTTAGCAAGCGAAGGCGCGGCAAACCAGGCCCCGTAGAGCGACGATTCGTTGCCGATATCGGGCTCGTCCCACTTGCCGGTGCCCAGAAGCTGAACCACGGGCGACCGGATCCCCATCGACGAAAGCGATGTCGCAAGGCTGCGAAGCTGCGGCCCTCCTTCCGCCAACAGAAGAGCATCAAAGAACCGGGGGGGTGCCAGCACCGGGGGTGACGAGCTTTCACCGCCAGCCGGCGGCGCCACGACCGTCGCCGTTGCCACTGGTGGACCACCATCCGGTGGAGGCGCGGGAGAAGACGGGCTTGCCCCCGCCGCCGATGTTGCGGCGGCGGCCGGTTCCGGCAACCCGAGCAGCTTCCGGACGACCGGCGCAAAGTCCTTGGTGGCCGGGTCGTAAAGCTGAACCCGGGCAAGCTTGGCCTCGTACTGATCCACGGAACCGCGCACGGCCGCGACGACAGCCTGACCATACGGATTGTCGGGGGCAACCACGGCAAACCGGGAAAGGCCGCTTTGCGCAGCGAAGCTGACGACGCGTTGAACCTCGGTATCCGGCGTGAAGCCGATGATGTAAACTCCCGGCTGCGCCACCTTGCGGTCGCTGGAAAAGGCAATGACGGGAATGCCGGCCTCGGACGCAAGCGGTGCCACGGCGTTCACGGATGTCGCAAGCAACGGGCCGATAATCAATTGCACACCTTCGGCTATCGCTCGGCGTGCCGCTACAGCCGCTCCGTCGGGTGTTCCGGAGTCATCGATCGGCATCAGCTGGAAGCGTGCGTCTGCCAGGTCGAACACCGCCATCTGCGCCGCGTCGGACATGGCCTTGCCAAGACTGGCGAGACGGCCCGACAACGGCACCAGCAGCGCCACCTTGACCGGCTGTTCCTCGGCCGGCGGGACGTTTTCCATAACCTCCGGCTCGCCCGACGGCGGCACCACCGTCACCCCGGTCGATGGAGTCCGCTGCACGGGCCCGGGTTTCCGGGAGCCCGACGCCTGACGGTCGGCCTCTCCCGGCAAGCCGGTGGCGCGTTTCAGGGATTCGCAGGCCGAGAGTGCGAAAGAGATCAGCAGCAGTGATAAAGCGACGGCGACAAACCGGCGGGCGGGCCGAAGCCACATTGCAGAAGTCCCAGCCTGCTGTGGACGATGACGGCGGTTGCCAGATACCTAGAGAGCCTGATCGCTCAAGTAAATCACCGAAGCTGGGTGAACCACTGGCAGCGGGGTTGTATCTGGTGGCAACGCCGATCGGCAATGCTGCCGACATCTCGCTGCGCGCCCTGAGGATCCTGGCCGGCGTTGACGCGATCGCCTGCGAGGACACCCGTGTCACCGCCAAGCTGCTGGCGATCCACAACCTGTCGCGGCCGCTGCTTCGCTACGACGAGCATAGCGCCCGGCGGTCCGGCCCGGCGCTGCTGCAGCGGATTACGGACGGGCAGCGCATCGCCCTGGTCAGCGACGCGGGCACGCCGCTGGTATCCGACCCCGGCGCCCGCCTTGTCCGCGAGTGCCTTGAGGCGGGTCTGGTCGTGCATGCGATCCCCGGTCCGTCGGCAGTGACAACGGCGCTGATGCTTTCCGGACTGCCGCCGGAGCCCTTCCTCTTCGCCGGCTTCCTTGCCGAGCGCGCACCGGCCCGGCGGCGACAGCTTGCGGAACTGGCCGGCGTCCCCGCCACGCTGGTGCTGCTGGAATCGCCCCGGCGGCTGGCGCCCTGCCTGGCCGACATGGCCGATGTGCTGGGGGCGCGCCAGGCCGCGGTGGCGCGCGAACTGACCAAGCTGTTCGAGGAAGTGCGGCGCGGCCCGCTTGCCGAGCTCGCGGAGCACTACCGGGCGGCGGGCCCGCCGAAAGGCGAAGTGACGCTGGTCGTGGGCCCACCGGCGGCCCCGCCACCGGTGGGCGACGACGAAGCCGACCGGCTGCTGCAGGAGGCGCTGTGCTGCGCCTCGCCGCGCGACGCCGCGGCAAGCGTGGCCCAGGCGACCGGGCTGCCCCGGCGGATTCTCTACGCCCGGGCGATCGCGCTGCGGGACAAGCGCCGGTGAGGGGGGCGGGAACCCAACGGCGGCAACGCCGGCTCGCCTGGCGGTTCGGCCGGATCGGCGAAGCGCTGTGCGCCTGGCGGCTGCGCCTGCTGGGCTGGCGCATCATCGCTCGCGACGTCCGCACCCGAGCGGGCGAAATTGACCTGGTCGCGGTGCGCGGCCGCACGCTGGCGTTCGTCGAGGTCAAGGCGCGCTCCGATGCCGCCGCGACCGAACCGCTGCTTGCACAGCAGCGCCGGCGCATCGTCCGTGCCGCAGAATCCTTCCTCGCCGCCCGCCCCGACCTGGCGCAACACGACATCCGCTTCGACGTGATGCTCGTCGGCAAAGGCCGCCTCCCCCGCCACCTGCCGGCCGCGTTCCGGGCGGACGATTGAGGGGGACAAAAAGCCCTGGGATGCACAGTAACGATAGCGGAGCCCTCTCGTTTCGGAGGACAATATCCCAAGGACGGGTGTCCGCCGCCTCCCGGAGAACGGCGTTGAAAAGCCTCGATACAATTCTTGCGGATCTTCGCCGGCTACAGCCGGACCTGAAGAGACGTTACCCAATCGGTGAGATCGCCGTCTTCGGCTCATATGCCCGCGGCGAGCAGCGGGCCGACAGTGATCTCGACCTGATCGTCGAGCTGGGGCCAGGCCTGACGCTGATTGATCTTGCCCGCCTGGAAGCGGAATTGAGCGACAGCCTTGGCGTTCCGGTGGAGGTGGCGATCAAGGATGCGCTGAAACCCCGCATCGGCGGCCGCATCCTCGCCGAGGCGGTCCCCGTGTGACGCGCGATGCGGTGCTTTACCTGGACGACATGCTCGATCATGCCCGGGCCGCACAGCGCTTCGTGGCGGGAATGACATTGGACGCTTTTGTCCAGGATACGCGCAGCCAGTACGCAGTGAAGTATGCCCTGCAGGTGATCGGGGAGGCGGCGCGGCAGGTCCCGGATAGCATCCGCGAGCGTTTTCCGCATGTTCCCTGGCTGCAGATCATTGCCATGCGGAACCGCTTGGCGCACGACTACCTCGGGACACGCATCGACATTATCTTCACGACAGCGCGTGACTTCGCACCAATGTTGATCTCCCAACTCGAACCGCTCATCGCCGAGCTCGAGAAAGATTGACGATGGGCAGGCCGACACAATGGCGCTCTCGCTGGCCGACCGGAGTTCGCGGACCTCGACAACCGTTTTGATGTAATGCTGTCGGCCGCCCCCGGCTTCCCCCCACGTGCCGCCTGCTTCTTCACCGTTCCTATTCAGGCCGCTGGCGAGCCACAACCCGGTGAAGCATGGCCTCGTCGCCGATCCCTTCGACTGGCGATGGTCGGTGATCTACGCTTACGCGAGACGTGGGGTCATCGTCCGATGCTGGAGGGGCCGCGATCAGGACGGAACGTTCGGCGACTGACCAGACGTTCCCGGATTTCGCTTGTGCTCCATCCAGGCTACGCTTGCTGGGCGGTAAACCAGGCGTCCTCGCTCACTGCCTTCACCTTGACGACGCCGCGCTCCGGCAAGGCGCCTGGCCTGGGCTGACCGCGCTGGCATTGCGCCGCGGTGAAGAGCCCGAAGTCGGGATGCCCAGCACCCTGGTCCGCGAGCTGGGAAAGACAGAAGACCTTTGGCCGCAAGTCTTCCCCGAGTTGGTTAAGCAGCTCTTCGAGGGAGGAATAGAAGGATGTTTCGGCCGTGGCGCCGCCAGTTGAGCGCAGCCTGTAGAGCTTTGCCAGAAAACTTCGGCTGCCTGCTCGACCTTATCCACAACGCTTACCGGTCTTCTAACCCAACTGGCCCATTCTAATCCACGAAGGGATCATCCACCACAGTGGTATCATCGCGCGTGGGGCTGGTGGAAACGAGGTGGTGCGGCTGCTTCGATGACAAAGTCCGCCGGGAGTCGCCCCGTTATGCGAACATCAGGCGGCCGCGGGGTTCCGGGATTGGACGACCGAGCTCTCCCGCGCCGTTTCGATCCATTCGGCCATAACGATTTCGAGGTTGGTCAGTGCTTCGGCGTGGGTCTTGCCGTCGGCCATGCACCCAGCAAGTTCGGGCGCCTCGGCGATGAAGGACTGATCGTCGGCGCTCCAATAGATGATAACCTCGTATTTCGGCGTCATCATAGCTCCAACCTTCAGCAAGCATAGTCACGATGAACCGCAGCGCAGTCCGGGGATAACGTGTCGCCTGGTCAGTTGGAGGCCTCGAAAAACCGGTCATCGCGAGCGCAGCGAAGCGATCCAGTATTGGCAACCCATTGCAAACACTGGATTGCCACACCCGCTTTCGCGGGTTCGCAATGACGCTGCGGTGAGCACCCGAGTGTCTTGACGCCGGCGCCGGAAACCCGCAGCAGCCTTCGGACAGTGGATCGCTTCGCGTTCGCTCGCGATGACGAGCTTTCCGAAGCCCCTCTCCTCAATCCACGAAGGGATCGTGGACCATGATGGTGTCGTCGCGTTCGGGGCTGGTGGAGAGCAGGTGGACGGGGGCTTCGATCATCTCCTCGATGCGGCGGATGTATTTTACCGCGGTGGCCGGGAGGTGGGCCCAGGAGCGGGCGCCGCGCGTGCTGTCGCTCCAGCCCTGCATCACCTCGTAGACCGGCTCGACGCGCAGCTGCCGGACGCTGGAGGCCGGCAGGTGGTCGAGGGGCTCGCCATCCAGCCGGTAGCCGACGCAGACCTTGATTTCGTCGAGCCCGTCGAGCACGTCGAGCTTGGTCAGTGCGATGCCGTCGATGCCGTTGACCTTCACCGCCTGGCGGACCAGCACCGCGTCGAACCAGCCGCAGCGCCGCGCCCGGCCGGTGACGGTGCCGAACTCGCGGCCGCGTTCGCCGAGCAGCCGGCCCGTCTCGTCGGTCAGTTCGGTCGGGAACGGGCCGGAACCGACGCGGGTGGTATACGCCTTGGTGATGCCGAGCACGTAGTTCAGCGCGCCCGGTCCGAGGCCGGAGCCGGCGGCGGCCTGGCCCGCCAGGGTGTTCGATGAGGTGACGAACGGATAGGTGCCGTGGTCGATGTCGAGCAGCGTGCCCTGCGCGCCCTCGAACAGGATGCGCTTGCCGGTGCGACGGGCCTCGTCCAGCGTTTTCCACACGGTATCCGCGTATGGCAGCACCTTCGGCGCCACCTCGATCAGGTCGGCCAGCACCGACGCCTTGTCCACCTCCGGCAGCCCCATGCCGCGCAGCAGCGCGCCGTGGTGCAGCAGCAGGGCATCGAGCTTTGCCTCGATCACCGACGCGTCGGCAAGGTCGCCCAGGCGGATCGCGCGCCGCGCCACCTTGTCTTCATAGGCCGGACCGATGCCGCGCCCGGTGGTGCCGATGCGCGCGCTGCCGAGCGCCTTTTCCCGCGCGGCGTCGAGATTGCGGTGCAGCGGCAAGATCAGCGGCACGTTCTCGGCGACCCGGACGTTGTCGGGACCGACGTGGACGCCCTGGCCGCGCAGCGCTTCGATCTCGGTCAGCAGCGCCCACGGATCGAGCACGACGCCGTTGCCGATGATCGACAGCCGCCCGGGCCGGACGACGCCGGACGGCAACAAACTGAGCTTGTAGGTCACACCGTCGATAACCAGCGTGTGGCCGGCGTTGTGGCCGCCCTGGAAGCGCACCACGACGTGCGCCCGCTCCGACAGCCAGTCGACGATCTTGCCCTTGCCTTCGTCCCCCCATTGCGCGCCGACAACAACGACGTTGGCCATGCCGTCAGCCCCTTTCCGCGCGCTGAACGAGGGCTTGGAGAGACCGCGGCGCGCCTTCGATCAGCACATGCGTACAGCCCAGCCGGTGCGCTTCCGCCATGATATCGATGCCATCCTCCAACGCGCCGACCGCGATCCACCCCTCCCCGCGCAGCTTGCGCGCGGTCTGCGGGTCGGTCGCCAGCGGCAGGAACAACCGGCGCTGTGGCTCCGGACACGACAGCGCCCGGATCACCGACGCGATGAACAAGGTGACCCCGGTGGACGCCTCGCCGGTTTCGGTCCGGTAGCGCCCGCCCCTGCCGATTTCATCGGGAGCCGCCGCCGCGAACAGCGCAGAGGTGACGCCACTGTGATACTCGAAGCCCCGGTTTTCCACGGGGTCGATGGTCAGCGTCAGCGACGGCAACTGATGACGCAGTTGCTCGTGCACACTGACGAGGCGGGCGCGCTCGGCGGCAGCGACCGGCGGCAGATCGAGGGACAGCAGCGTCGGCAAGGCGTCTTCCGCCGGACCGTTGCCGGCGACAAGCCGGGTCAGCAGGCCCGCCCGCGCGTCGCCCAGCACCGGCGCCATCGCCGCAATCGCCGCAAGGTCCTTGCGGTCGAGCGCCAGCTGCAGCCTGTCCTCGACCCCAGGGGCGACGGGATCGTCGGCGAGGATGGCCGGCACGAGCGTCGGCAACCCGAGGTCCACCGTCAGTCCCGAGACGCCGAGATCGGCGAGCGCGGTGGCCGCCATCACGATCACCTCGACATCCGCCGCCGCGGCATCGCTGCCGACGATCTCGGCGCCCACCTCGCCGAACTGGCGCTCAGGGCGGAGCTGGGTGCCGCGCAGCCGCATCACCTGCCCGGAATAGCCGAGGCGCAGCGGGCGTGGCCGGTGCGCCAGCCGGCTCGACGCGATCCGCGCCACCTGCATCGTCATGTCGGGACGCAGCGCCAGCATCCGCTGCGAGACCGGATCCATCAGCCGGAAGGTCTCGGCGGCAAGCGCCGCGGCAGAGCCGGCCAGCATGGTTTCTTCGAACTCGATGAGGGGCGGCTTGACGCGCTCATAGCCGAAGCCGGCAAAATGCCGCATCAGACGTTCGACCGTCTGCGCCTCGAAATCGGCGGCAGGCGGCAGAACATCCATGAGACCGGCCGGCAGCAGGGCTGCAGCGAGCGTTTGCATGGTTCATCCGACTCAATAAGCCCGACGCCCGTCGGGCAGGAATACAGCCATCCCGCGCGGCGCCCGGGCCGGGTTGTAGACGGAGCCGGGGGTTCAGGCGAAGCGAAATCGTCACCCGCGGCGGTGAATGTGACCGGGGCGTCAGGGTTGCAGGTTGAAGGGCTCCTCGCGGACGGTACGCCCGAGGCTATCGGCGAGCTTCGGCACCATGGCCGCGGCCAGCTCCGAAGGCTCCCCCTGGCTCAGATCGGCGATGGCCCATCCCTGCCACAATCGGGTGCCGGTCGCCCGGGTGTCGAGCGTGAGCCCGAGGCGATATTGAGCCGGAGTGACGACGGTCGTGCCGGAGAGCGGCAGCCGCGCCTGGCGCGCCATATCCAGCTCGCCCTGGGGAAACAGCCGACCCCGGTCGTCCATCATACGGATTTGGTCGGTCACTCCGGGGGCGGTCCAGGCGCCGACGCTGTCGCCGGTGTCGATCGACAGCAGCAGGGGTGCTTCGTCCCCGCCCACCCGCACCCCCCGCTGCCTGAGCGCCTCTTCCAGCTCCCGCAGGACGGCCAGGTTTTCGTCCGAGTTGTCCAGTACCCGCACCTCAATGGCCTGCGCCTGGGGAATCGGCTGAAAGGTAACCGCATTCAGGAGTCCCTGATCGACACCTTGCGGCGCGGCGGGTGCCGACATGCCTGCCACAATTAACAATCCCAGCAACGGTGCGACTATTCGGATCATACGCATGCTCCCGTGCCGGCCGGCGGCTTGCGCATCCGGACGGCGTTTGCGTAACTCTAT
>DAIQPV010000095.1:8181-9899 GCA_036787145.1 Rhodospirillales bacterium | reverse complement strand
TGGAGACCGGCTACCAGCGCGGCAAGATCCAGGACGAGAGCCTGCACTACGAAATCAAGAAGCACGACGGCAGCTACCCGATCATCGGCGTCAACACCTTCGTCAACCCGGCCGGCGGCGAAATGCCGACGCCGGAGCTGGTGCGCTCCAGCGAGGCGGAGAAGCAGAGCCAGATCGACCGTCTGCGCGCGTTCCAGGCCCGCAACGCCGATGCGGCCGAGGCCATGGTGCACCGGTTGCAGCAGACGGCGACCTCGGGCGGCAACCTCTTCGCCGTGCTGGTCGACGCGGTGCGGGTGCTTTCTCTCGGCCAGATCACCCGGGCATTGTTCGAAGTCGGCGGCCAGTACCGGCGAAGCATGTAGCGGCGGCAGCATCCCGAAAGTCTCGCCGCAAAGAGCCCCGGTGGCGGTCCGCACCGTCGTCATTGCGAGCGAAAGCGAAGCGATCCAGGCGGTGGCGGGGCCTCTGGATCGCCACGGCGGGCTTTGCCCGCCTCGCGATGACAGCAGCGCCGTCGTCATCGCGAGCGGGAAGCGAAGCAAGCCAGGCCGGCGGGGGCCGCGTGGCGTTTTGGACCCTCGCTCAGAGTTCCCGTGTGGCGCCGCGCCTTCACACCGCTTCCGTATCGAAGCGGAGCGGCTGGCGCGCGGCGCCGGGTGTGGTGCCGTCCTCCGGTTGGTCTGCTTCGGCGTTGGCCAGCATGGTGAGGGCGGTGGTGAAACGCTCGCCGATGGTGGCCCGGTCCCGCTCAAGCTGGAGCTGACCGTCCAGTTGCTGCTTGAGGTCCTGCGCGAAGTCGACGATGAGGCGCCGGTCGGCCGCGCTTCTGGCACAAGAGGCCACCATCAGCACCGTCTGCAGGACCACCAGCGCCACGTCACCGTTGTTGCCGCCGGCGCGCGCGATCGGATCGAAGGCCATGCGCAGCAGAGCCAGCATGCTGATCGGCGGGGCAACGACCCGGACGCGGCCGTCGGCATCGACACGATAGGGAGAAACCGGCGCCCGTCGTACTGCCCGGCAGAGCGCCTCTCCCAGCCGGTTGGTGCATGCGATGGCGGTGAATGGATCATTGATCCCCGGCGAAAGCGCCCGCAGGGCCACCTCGACAAGCTGACGGATGGCAAAATTAACGTCCTGTCGCGGCGTCCGGTCAGGGCCCAGGATCACGGCGTCGCGCAGGCGACCAACCACATCATCGGGCGCTTTCCTGCCGACGACATGGAGGAGTGCCGAGCCCTCGACGACGAAATCGCCCGGCCGCCCTTCGATGCGGACGACGATGTCGTCCGCTGTCGCGGCGTGCATCAAGACCTCACGGTCAATATGGCGGATGTAGCCAGCGCCGGCTGCCGGTACCGGCCAAGCTTCCCGGGGCAGTTCGGCGACCTGCCGAACAGCGTCGTCGGGATCGGCGGGGGCAGCGCCGATCTCCTGCGGAAACAGAACGTCGATGACATCGCGAAGGTCGGCGATGAGCATTTCCATCACGGTTTCGATGCGGATGGACGTTGCGACGTGATGAATGAAGTAGATCAGAACCGCGATGTCGGCGACACCCAGCGCGATGCCGGCGGCAGTGGATAGCTGCGGGACGAAAACACCGTCGCCGCGGATGCTGGCGATGACGATGATGCAATAGATAAAGCTTGAGGTGAAGGTTCCGAGGACGAGCTGGTTGCCGACGTTGGTCATGAACGAGCGCAACAGCCGCG
>DAIQPV010000095.1:0-8171 GCA_036787145.1 Rhodospirillales bacterium | reverse complement strand
GCGGTCCGAACTGCGATGACGTCAGCTGTAGCGCAACGATGGTGAGCGAAAAGACGACACCAGTGACGGTGAGAAGACCGGACGCAAGGGTCGAAAGCGTCGCGCGTGCGGCGTCGGCGCCGAAGCGGGGGAACCAGGGGTGAAACTTCTGCGGCGAAGCGGCGAGACCGTAGTCGATGCTCAGCATGCCGGCGGCAACCAGCGCCGCCAGCACGAACATCAACGCCGGCACGAACCAGTACGAGCTGCGCAGCCGGTCCCAGAGATCGATCAACGAGGTGCGGTGCGGCATGCGGCTCCCTTTCGCTTGGTGATAGCGGGTCGGACCGCGCGACTGCTGAGGGCCGCGCGCCCAACTGCGCCGTCACACCGGGCTGCCTGTCAGGCAAGCAGGGCAGCGAGGACGGCGTTGAGCCGCAGCAGGCCCGCCGGGGTGGCACGTAGCCCGGCGGCATCGTGCTCGATGAAGCCGGCGTCGGTCAACCAGGCGAGGGCCTGTCCGTCCACCGCACCTTCCGGCTGCTGACCGGTCTGCGACAGGAACCGAGCCCGATCAACGCCACCTGTCAGCCGGAGGCCGGTCAGGAGCAATTCCGTCCGGCGCTCGTCCGGCTCGAGACGGATGCGTTCAGCCAACCCGTCGCTGCCCGCCTCAATCGCGGTCAGCCACCGCTCGGGAGAGCGGATACCGGAGGTGGCAAGGGTGCGGCAATGGCCCTTGCCGATGCGGCCGTGGGCTCCGGGACCAACACCGACGTAATCGGCGCCCTGCCAGATGGCGACGTTGTGACGGCACTCGCTGCCGGGCCGCGCATGATTTGACACCTCATAGGCGGGGAAACCGCGGGCCAGCAGCATATCCCGCGTCAGTAGATGCATCTCCGCCCCGTTGTCCTCGTCCACGGTCGCGACGCCCCGCCGATGGAACGCGGTGCCGGGCTCGATCGTCAGCTGGTAGACCGAGATGTGGTCGTTGGCGAGGGAGGACGCGCGGGCCAGTTCGGCGCGCCAGGCGGCGGGCTGTTGTCCCGGCCTGCCCCAGATCAGGTCGAACGAAAAGCGCGGGAAGATCGCCGCAGCGAGTTCGATTGCTGCCAGCGCCTCGGCCGCCGTATGGCCACGGCCAAGCAGGCGGAGCGCCTCGTCGTCGAGTGCCTGGACCCCGATCGACAGGCGGCCGATGCCGGCGGTTCTGAACGCGGAAAAGCGCTCCGCTTCGGCGGTGGACGGATTGGCCTCGAGCGAAACCTCGACGTTGGGGTCAATCGGCCAGAGCCGGGCGATTCTATCAAGGATCGACGCCGCGGTGGAGGGCTGCATCGTGGACGGCGTGCCACCGCCGAAGAAGACACTGCCGACGGGCCGCTTGGGGAAGTCCCCGGCGAAGTGGAGGAGCTGCGCCAGATACGCCCGACACCATCGCTCTTCGTCGATGCTGTCACGAACATGGCTGTTGAAATCGCAGTAGGGGCATTTGGAACGGCAGAATGGCCAGTGCACGTAAATGGCGAGCGTGTTCGCCGCAGCCGCCGCGGCCTCAACCGAAGCAGGCGGCGACAAGCTGGCGGAAAGCATCGGCACGATGACTGATCCTGTGCTTTTCGGCCGGGTCCATTTCGCCAAAGGTCAGATGCCGACCGTCGGGAATGAAAATTGGATCGTAGCCGAAACCCTGGGTGCCGCGAGGCGGGAAGACGAGCCGACCATGGACAAAGCCCTCGAATGTCTCGATGTGCCCGGCCGGCCACGCCAGCGAGAGCGCACAGGCGAAAAAGGCCCGAGACTCAGCGTCTCCGATCGCGGCGAGCCTGGTTCTCACCCGATCCATCGCCGAGCTGAAATCCTTGTCCGGGCCGGCCCAGCGTGCGGAAAGAACGCCCGGCGCCCCATCAAGCGCCGGGACCACCAGGCCAGAGTCATCGGACAGCGCTGGCAATTGCGTTATCAGGGCCGCTGCGCGTGCCTTGAGCTCGGCATTGGCGACGAAGGTCTGTCCGGTCTCTTCCGGTTCCGGCAAGCTGAGCTCGGCCGCGGAAACGACCGTAACGCCGAACGGACCCAGCAGGTCGGCGATCTCCCGGACCTTGCCGGCATTGTGGCTGGCGAGGACGAGGCGATCCCCGGAGAAGCGTCGGGCCATCACGCGGCGTTCAGGCGGAAAGCCTGAGCGCTTGGCGCTGAAGGTCGACAAGTCGCCGCACGCCACCGCGCGCCAGAGCCATCAGCTCCAGCAGTTGCGCCTCGGTGAAGGGCTTCTGCTCGGCGGTCGCCTGAACCTCGACGATGGTCCCCGAGCCGGTCAACACGAAGTTGGCATCGGCCTCGGCGCCGGAGTCCTCCTGATAGTCGAGATCGAGAACGCTGACCCCATCGCAGATGCCGCACGAAATCGCCGCGACCTGGTCCGTCAGCGGTACGGTCTTCAGCAACCCGAGATCCACCAAGCGGCGGCAGGCCTGGTACAGCGCGACGTAGCCGCCCGTAATCGACGCGGTTCGGGTGCCGCCATCAGCTTGCAGGACGTCACAGTCGATCCTCACCTGCATTTCGGCGAGTGCCTGCAGATCCGTTACTGCTCGCAACGAGCGGCCGATCAACCTTTGGATTTCCTGCGTCCGGCCGGTCTGTCGTCCCCGCGCCGCTTCGCGGTCCGTGCGCTCGGCCGTCGCCCGTGGCAGCATTCCATATTCCGCGGTGACCCAGCCGCGACCACTGTCGCGGAGCCAGGCCGGCACGCGCTGCGCCACAGATGCCGTGCACAGCACGTGCGTATCGCCAAACCGTGCCAAACACGAGCCTTCCGCATACTTGCTCACCCCCGGTTCAAGCGTGACGGCACGGAGGTGATCGGGAGCTCTGCCGGAGGGACGCATCGGAGGTACCATTCGCTAGGGGAAGTGTCGAGGCTAGCGCCTGAGCAACGATCGGGCAAGCCCAGGTGGCGTCGTGGCGGTGGACAAGAGACAGATGCCGAAGAACATCCGCGGCCTTCACCAGTTCGAGCGATTCAGCAGCTCGCGGACACGACTGGTGAGTTCGTTGCGATGGTAGGGCTTTGGCAACAGGTCGACGCCGGCAGCAATCATGTTCTCGACTGCAGGCACCTGCTCGGCATGGCCGGACGTCAGCAGGATGCGCGTGTTAGGACGCCGGCATAGCACCTGATGGGCCAGCTCCGAACCATTGATGCTGTTGGCGAGCACGATATCCGTGAACAGGAGGTCGATGCGGGGCAGACGATCGACCGCCTGCAACGCCTCCCCGGCATCGCCCGCCTCGATGACCGTATACCCGTCCCGACGCAAAATGCTGGTGGCGGTCTTGCACGCGCGGGTCGTCCTCGACCACCAGGATTACCTCTTCCCGTGTCGCTCGGTCCTCGTCGTTCCCGCCGACGCAAGCTTCTTCTTCGTCGGGAAAGGAGAGGGCGCGCGGCAGGTAAATCCGGACGATCGTACCGTGGCCGGGCCGCGACTCCATCGTAATCGTTCCCCCTGACTGGCGGACGAAGCCATAAACCATGCTCAGCCCCAGCCCGGACCCCTCGCCGAACTTCTTGGTGGTAAAGAACGGCTCGAACACGCGATCGAGCACGTCCGGGGGCATGCCGACGCCGGTGTCCGTCACGGTGAGGACGACGTATTCGCCTGGTGGCACGTCCTCGCCCTTTGCCGGCAGGTCCAGCGGCAATGCTGCGGTATCGGTGGCAATTGTCAGGACGCCACCACCGGGCATAGCATCGCGCGCATTGACCACGAGATTGAGCAGGGCGCTTTCGAGCTGCCCGCGGTCGATCATCGTCTGCCACACACCCGGCGTCAAAATCTCCCGAACGTCAATGCGCTCGCCAAGGGTGCGTCGCAGCAGCCCGGTCATTTCCCGGACAATGTGGTTGAGATCGGCGACCCGGGGATTGAGCCGCTGGCGGCGAGCAAAGGCGAGCAAGCGGTGGGTCAGCTGCGCCCCCCGTTCGGCCGACCAGATCGCATCGGCAATCAGTTCGCGATTCTCGGGACTGTGCCCGCTGCGTTCCTCCAATAGCTGCAGGTTGCCGATGATAATCGCCAATAAGTTGTTGAAATCATGGGCGATTCCTCCTGTAAGCTGGCCGATCGTTTCCATCCGCTGCGAATGTCGCAAGCGCTCTTCTGTCGCCTTGCGATCGGAAATGTCTTCCTTGACAGCAACGTAGTGGGTGACGCTGCCGCGTCCGTCGCGCACTGGAGCGATGGACGCAAGCTCCCAGAAAAGCTCCCCATTCTTCCGTCGATTGCTGAATTCTCCACGCCAGACCTGGCCACCGCGGATGACGTCCCAAAGCTCCCGGTATTCCTTGGGCGAGGTTTGACCCGATTTCAGAAACCCCGGACGTTTGCCGACCACCTCGGCGTAGGTATAGCCGGTGGTTTCGGTAAATTTCGGATTGACGTATTCAATGCGCCCATCGATGTCGGTGATCATCACCGAGGCAGGGCTTTGCTCCATTGCCTGAAACAGCTTGCGGAGATCCCCTTCAGCGCGTTTGTGTGCTGAGATATCCTGGATAAATAGAAGAAAATTGTCCTGTCCGCTCCAGCGGATGGGGATTGCCCGCATCTCGCCGTAGGCCAGGCTGCGGCCCGATCGGATGATTTCAATTTCGGCCACGTCACCCTGCACGAGCGGGAATCCGAACGGTGCACCAACCAGATCCTGGGCGGACTGTCTGAAAAGCGCCTCGGCCGCCCTGTTGACGAAGCGGATCTCATGCTGCTGGTCGACGATAACGATTGCTTGCGCATGGGCCTCTATGGTCAAGCGCCATCGTGCTTCACTTTCCTTGAACGCCTCCTCTGCCAGCTTTCGGTCGGTGACATCATCGAACAGCGAGACCACCTCGCCGGACGGGAGCCGATAAACGTAGCTCTCGCGCCAGCCGGAGCCGGCCACGGGCTGCGATGGCGGGACATGTTCCGGCTGCCCGGTGCGCCAGACACGCCGGAAAACCTCCAGCATCCGGACCTGATACGGTGCAGGGAGGATTTCGGAGATTTTTCGCCCCACGATATCCTGGCGGAGGGTTCCCTCGATGCGCTCCGCGCTGCGGTTGAAATCGGTCAGAACGAAGTCTTCGCCGTCCCCCACCGCCCGCGCGATCACTGCCCCACTGCGCATGCACTCGAAAAAGTCGCGAAATCGCTGCTCGGCTTCCTGCAGCTTGCGTCTTGTCCGGGTGTTGACCGTAATGAACAACACCGTACCGGCCACGATCACGATAAGGGCGATAACAGCGGCATCGTCGACCGTGGCGATCAGCGGGCTACACGAGGCAGCGGTGATGGCGACGATCATCGCAGCGACCCTGGAGAAGTCGGGCGGCTCAACCACTCTCATTCTCCGGCGAGGACGACGGCTCCCCACCGGGGTTAGCCAGCGCCTCACGCAACCGGCTGATGCTTACGGGCTTGCTTAGTGTCGCAACCGAGCGCAGGCCTTTGAATTCGGCGAGTAGTCGGGCGTTCACAGCGTAGTCGGGATGATAGCCCGTAATAATAATGATCTCGGCTGCGCAGCGCTGCTCAACAAGCCAGAGGACAAGTTCGTTACCGTCGATATCCGGCATGACCATGTCGATCACGACGGTATCCGGCTGTTCGCGCTGATAGGCCGATTTGAACTCGCGGCCGTGGTTGGTCACCTCGACGTCGTAGCCGAGCGGCTCCGCCACTCGCTCCACGAAAGCGGCAAAGCGAGGCTCGTCGTCAACAATCAGCAGGCGTTTGCGGTGCATCAATAACGCGGCCTAGCTAAGACGTTCGGCGACTGGAGCGCTCCGGCGCAGTTTTATGCGATCGCCGCCACCGAGCAAAAGGCTCGATCGCCTCAAACTTACCCGGTTGCAATCCTAACGCATGCAAAAAAAATGGGTATTGCCAGTGCGGCCTGGCGCTGGAGGTAGCCGCGCTGCTCCATTACAGTACATTTCATATTCCTAACATGGCAGGCTATCACGGCAGATGCGCAACAAGCCCTATAATGCATGGGTCGTTGGGGGCGATTCGAGTGTGGGCAGGCTGCAGCGTGCGTTGGCGGCGGGCCAGGGGGCGGTCGTTGTCAGGGCTGCCACGTTCGACGGGTTTGAGGCGGCGTCGGAGATGGATGCGCTGGATCTGCTATTTGTGGATGTGCAGGCGGCTGGCGCGGATTGGCTGGACAGAATCGCCATGGTGCGGCACCTGGCGCCGGATGTGCCTGTCATCGCCATCGTCCCCGCGAGCGAAGAAGCACAAGCGATCCTCGCGCTCCGGGCGGGGGCGCAGGATTGCGTGAGCGAACCGGAAATCGAGGGGGCGGGGTTTGCCCGGACGGCCCGTTATGCCATCGAGCGGAGTCGCTTTCTGGTGCAACGGGATGTCGTTGAACACCAGAAAACCCGGGACCGGGAATTTGGCGGGCTCAATGCGATCAACTCCGAGCCGGCGCTGCCCGTTACGCGGCGCAGCTTCGGTCTTGTGCCGTTGCAGCACAGTGCGCCGGACGAGTTTCAGCAATTGGTCGCACGCTATGAAGGACTCTTGGACCGGGCATTGCTTGGACCGACGGGAAGGGACTATGACCAACTGGACGCGGAGCTGGATGATATTGCCAATCGTCTTGGTCTTTTCGGGGCGGGACCGCGCGACGCGGTCGACCTGCACAAGGCGGCAATGATTGATCGCCTGGAGGGAGAATTAGCGCGGAAGACCAGAGCCTATATCGAGGAAGGCAGGCTCTTGCTGGTTCAACTTATGGGGCATCTCGTTGCACATTACAGGAGGTTGTCCTGGGGGCGCGGGGCTGTGCCGCGGACTCGCTTCACGGTTGACGATGCGACGGCCACAAATGCGGGCCCCTCAGGGAAGAAAGAGCCATGAAACAGTTTGTCTTGAAGCTCTATATTGCCGGTCGGACGCAGCGGACGGAACAGGCGATCTCCAGCCTGCAGGAAATATGCGAGAATGACTTGGCCAGCGCATACGAGCTTTCTGTGATCGATGTCCTTGAGCGGCCGCAACTTGCCGAGAACGAGAAGATTTTGGCAACGCCAACGCTGGTGAGGGAGCTGCCTCCGCCGCTGCGGCGGGTTGTTGGCGATTTGTCCAATCGGGAGAGGGTGCTCGTGGGCCTTGATCTCGCCATTCGGGACACTCTCGATCAGGGAAAAAACTAAAATGAAGAACGCCGACACCGTCTCCTCGGTCATCAAGATCGCGACAGGCATCCCGGGCTTCGATTTTATCGCCGACGGCGGGCTGCCAAAGGGACGGACGACTCTCGTCGCTGGGACAGCAGGTTCTGGCAAGACAATCTTTGCAGCACAGTTCTTGGCAGAAGGCATCCGCCAGCATAACGAGCCCGGTGTCTTCATTACTTTTGAAGAACAGCCGCAGGATATCAGGCGCAACGTCGCCAACTTCGGGTGGGATGTAGGCAAATGGGAGGGCGAGGGCGTCTGGATATTCGTTGACGCATCCCCAGAGCCAAGCCACGAGTTGAACATTGTGGGCGATTTCGACTTCGGCGCCTTGCTCGCGCGCGTCGAGCACGCGGTGCGTAATGCACGGGCGCAACGCGTCGTGCTCGATTCGATCGGCTCCGTGTTCAGCCAGTTCGTATCCCATAGCCGTGTTCGTCATGAACTGTTCCGTATTGCGTCGGCCTTGCGGGAGATGGGCGTGACCACGGTGATGACCGCAGAGCGGCGCGAGGAGTACGGGCCTGTTGCGGCCAACGGCATAGAAGAATTTGTTGCTGATAACGTTATTATCCTGCGCAACTCGCTGGAGGACGAAAAGCGCCGTCGGACGATCGAAATCTTAAAGTTCCGCGGGACAACGCATCACAAAGGCGAGTATCCGTTTACCGTGATTGCTTCGGACGGAATTGTCGTCATTCCGCTCTCCGCCATTGAGCTGAAGCAGCACTCCGCCGACATCCGCGTCACGTCCGGGAACGGCGATCTCGATCGCATGTGTGGCGGAGGCCTGTTCCGCGACTCCATCATTCTCGTCTCGGGAGCCACCGGCACCGGCAAGACGCTGTTGAGTACCCACTTCGTCGATGGGGGAGCGGCGATGGGGGAGCGCTGCCTGATGTTCGCCTATGAAGAGAGTCGCGAGCAGCTTGGCCGGAATGCCATCGGCTGGGGAACG
>DAIQPV010000094.1:0-9923 GCA_036787145.1 Rhodospirillales bacterium | reverse complement strand
GCACATCTACGGTGAACCGACCCGGCGGATCCGCGCTGTCAAAGACGACAAAGGCGGGAAAGTCAAGGAAACGCTGGAAGGGGATACGCGACACGTAGCCATCCAGCGCCGAGAACTCCACCTCGGTTCCGGGAGCGCGCCAGGCGGAGCCGAACAGATGGTCCAGAACCAGCACGGCCGGCCAACCCAGGTAACGGGCGCGCTGCATGCGGGTGCGCGTCGCGTGCGGCTCGACCACCTCGATCACCCGCGGCGGGTCTGTCAGGCCTTGCTTCAAAGCCTCGGGATCCGGCAGCACCGCGGCGAGGGCCGCGGCAGCACAGAGCAGCCAGAGGCCCGCCGTCGCGGCGGCAATCGCCAGGAGCAACCAAGAGCGGGTATCGGGGGCCTGCAGCATCAGAAGCCTCGCCGATGGAACACGGTTCACTGCACGCGCCCTCCTCGGCTGCGGCATCGCGGCTGATCTCGGCAGGACATGATACCCCGGCCTCAGGGTAAGTGCGAGCCTATCCGGCGGTGCCGTGACGGCCACGCCGGCGGAGCGACGCCCGGCCCTTGGCAGTTGGACGGCTGGGAGGATCGAAAGGCCCGCTGGCGCACTCGGCAGGATTCGAACCTGCGACCTCTGCCTCCGGAGGGCAGCGCTCTATCCACTGAGCTACGAGTGCCGGAAAGCCAGGCGGTTCCCGACCTCACCTTGTTTCCCACGAGCCGGTGGCCGGGTCAAGACCGCGGCCACCGCAGGGCCGATGAAGGACCACGGGGCCGGGCCTGACGCCGGCCCCGGCGCCCAAAGGTCTGCTCTGTCGGGGCCCGCTGCGGCTCACTGCCTCAGAAGTTCTCGGCAGTCCAGGAGTAGCCGGCTCTGAGAAGATTAGGCAGGATCTCGCCTTCCAGGTAGGGAAAGCTCCCTTTGCCGTCGAGGGAGAACCAGCTCATGCCGATCTTCTCGTAAATGGCCAAGTCATACTTCAGTATCGCGCGGGCGGGCTCATTCCAGTAATTCGTTTCCGTCATGATAAGCGGATATTTCAGCCGCAGGCACTGCAACCCAGATTCCCCGATTTTTTTGGTGCCGTTGTAATGGTGAAAACCAACGGATGTTTTGCTCCAGTCAACGCCCTTGAATTTCCCAATCATCGCGGCATAGCTTGAGCAATCCGGGTAGATATTCCCAGGTGTAAGCATAACGATGTGAGTATTTGGCGCCCCTTTGCGCATTATATTATATATGCTGGTAAGGTCGGCAATGACCTTGTCCGTAAACTGCGTAACATTGCCCCAGTGTGGTCCGCCACTTACCGGCTCATTGGCCATTTCGTACAGAACATTCGTTTTATCTTTGTATCTGGGGGCAACAACACTCCAAAATTTCCTGAGTTCATTCATGTCATAACTTCCAGCTTTTTTGCTGCTCATGATCATGACATACATATTGTTCTGTGCAGCAGAGTTTACCGCGTTATCTATGAAGGGAAGCTGCTGGGAGATGCTCCGGCCGATTTGGCCGGTCTTGACGCCGAGCCTCACCGCGTTCAGGCCGAGATTAACGCTCATATGCCGCCAGTAGCTCGGGATGGCCGAATTCCCCGGACCGTTCAGGACGCTCATCGACGCGCCACGAAGAATGGTGTTCCGGTCCGTCAAAACGGTGCCGTTCTGCACCTTCACCCGATCGCGTGCGGCAGCGTTCGCATCGGTGAAAGCGACCAGAGAAAGCGCCGTAATCAAACCCGTCAGTACATATCTGCGGTTCGCCCAATTTGCGAATTTTTGTCCACCTGTTCCTACTACTGGTGTATTCATTAAGCCTTCTCCATCTGTAATGGCTCGCATTTCGCGATCGGTAGATCGAAACGAGCGCGTTAATTTGAGCAGTGGTCTAACAACCACCACCAAATGGGTCGAATTTGAATTTCCGTTCGACTGCGGCAACTTGGCGAAGAAAGATGGCGAAGCTTTGGCAATGGACAATCGATTCGCAGAATCTCGGTAGCCAAGAACGATAATTAGTTACATCTGCTGATTAACTAGGCAGACGTGTAGATATGTTTGAATTTTGCGAATTACTGTGTGCCCGATACAATCGAGATTGGGCTGGGCGTCCCGCCAAGCCATCCGGTCACGAGTTCCCTGTGAGCGAGGGAGTCTGGGCGGGGGGCAGCTACGAAGGGGAGGCTCCGCCGCCAATGCACAAGGTGCTTTCGGGACAGGAAGCGGCTGCGCCGCGGGCATCGGCTGCGGACGGCAGCGGCGAGCCCGGATCGGAGATCCATGCCGCGATATCGCGCCAGACGACGTCCGCCTGCAGGTCGCGCGTCAGCATATGCCAGCCCTCCGGATAGAGGGCGAAACGCTGCCGCCCCGGATCGTTGCTCGGTAATCTTGCGAGCATCTCGCCGATCGCGCCGGGCGGGACGAGCTGATCGTGCTCGCCGTAGAGGATCAGCCGGCGGGCATTCACATGCGGTGCCGCCGCCATCGCCTCGTCCATGAGATTGACCAAGCCCCAGATGGTGTCGACGCGTGTCGCCTTGATCACCTGCGGATCCCGCCCCAGCGCCGCCAGCATCTCCGCGTTATCGGAAGCTTTTATGCCCAGCCCGCTGCCGGTAAGCCGGCGCTCCGGAAATGTGCGCACCGCCATCCAGAGGGCCGCCACCTGATACCAGGGCATTGAACTCCGCCCCCACACGGCGGGCGCCGCCAGAATGATGCCATCGACCTGGGGGGGAGCGGGATGCGCCATGAGTGTCATCACCACGGCGCCGCCCATGCTTTCGCCGAACAGGTAGAGCGGTGTTTCCGGGTGCCTCGCGCGAACCGCCGTGACTGCGGCGCGCGCGTCCTCCATCATCGTTTCGCTGCCCGCCCACAGCCCGTGGTTCGGCGAGCCGCCGAAGCCGCGCTGGTCATAGGCGTAGGACGCAATCCCCCGCCCGGCGAGAAACTGTCCAGGCCCATCGAAAAACTGCGAGTAGTCGTTAAAGCCGTGCAGGGCGACGACCACAGCGGCAGGCTCAGCGGTTTCAGGCAGCCACGCCCGCATCGGTAGCCGTGCGCCGTCCGGTGTGGTCAGCGCCTGCTCTTCCAGCCTCGGTGCCGCAATATCCGGCCCTGCGGGGGCCTGCAGCGGCGTGCAGGACGCGGTCAAAAGCAGCGTGACGGTCCCAGCCGCCAGCCACGCCAGCGTCAACCCACCCCCTCGGTAGAGCCGTCGATCTGCCCGTTCGTCACCGCCGGCTGTGGCTGAGGGTCCAGGTCGGCGCAGTCCGCAGCATGGCTGCCGGTCAGGGCGAGGAAGATATCCTCCAGTTCGGTCTCCCGGGTGCTGACCTCCCGGACCGCCAATCCCGATCTGCCGACGGCTTGCAGAATGTCGCCGCCGTGCACGTGGCTCGGCGCGTAGCAGAAGAGAAGCTTCTCCGGCGACGTCAGTTTCACACGGAACGATGCCGCCAGGGCTTCGGGTACGGCCGCGAGCGGCTGATCGACCGTGACCGTCATCGACTTCGAGTCGATCCTTTGCAGGAGCGCTTCCGTCGTGTCGCAGGCGATCATCCGGCCATGGTCGATAATGGCGATCCGGTCACAGAGCGCCTGCGCCTCTTCGAGATAGTGCGTTGTCAGCAGGATCGTCGTTCCCGACCGGTTGAGCTCGCGAACATACGTCCAGAGGTGCCGGCGCAGCTCGACGTCCACGCCGGCGCTGGGTTCATCAAGCACCAGGACGGGCGGGAAATGCACCATCGCTTTGGCCACCAGGAGCCTCCGGCGCATGCCTCCGGACAGGCTGCGCGCGTAGGCATCGGCCTGTCGGGTGAGGCCCACGGCCTCAAGGATGGCATCGGTGCGTCGCCGGGATTTCGGAACACCGTAGAGCCCGGCCTGCAGTTCCAGCAGCTCGCGCGGCGTGAAGAAAGGGTCGAGGTTGAGTTCCTGGGGAACAACGCCGATCGCGCGGCGCGCCGCGCGCATGTCGTCGACAATCTCGTGGCCCCAGATGCGGGCGGTGCCCGATGTGCGGACCACCAGCCCGGCCAGGATATTGATGAGGGTTGATTTCCCGGCGCCGTTCGGCCCGAGCAGCCCGAAAAAGGCTCCTTTCGGCACCTGCAGATCAACACCGTGAAGCGCATGGACGGAAGGCTGGCCGTCGCGTCCCGCGTAGGTCTTGACGAGTTGACTGGTCTCGACGGCGAAATCCGAACCCGCCACGATCATTCTCCCGGCAGCACACCGCCGCTCGCTCGCCGTCGGCCGTGGCGACTGCGGGTAAACGTTGATTGTCCGCGCCCAATCGCTATCATCCCGTCGTCAATAAGGTCAATGATCCGACGATGCCCGACGCCAATCAGACCCCCCTCGACGATCAAGCGTTTGCCGTTTCCAGTTCCGTCGTCGGATGTGACGGCGGTGGCGGGGCGCTTGGCCACCCTCTGGTCTACCTGCGCATTGAGGCGGACGGTCAGGTCGTTTGCCCCTACTGCTCGCGCCGGTTCGTCCTCGCCGATGGCGCTCAGCCGGCGCACGGCCACTGAACGGTGCCGGGGATAAGCCTGCGGCCGAGGTGGCGGAACCTGCGTCCGCAGCGCCGCGCCACGTTTTTCTGATCGACGGCTCCGGCTTTATCTTCCGCGCCTTCCACAAGCTGCCGCCGCTGACGCGGCCGGACGGCACGCCCGTCAACGCCGTTCTCGGCTTCGTCAACATGCTGGTCAAGCTGCTGCAGGAGACCGAGGCCGACTATCTGGCGGTGATCTTCGACGCAGGCCGGCGGACCTTCCGCAACGATGTTTTCGCTGACTACAAAGCGCATCGGCCGCCGCCGCCGGACGAACTGGTGCCGCAGTTCCCCCTGATCCGCGAAGCGGTGCGGGCCTTCGAGGTGGCTTGCGTCGAGAGCGACGGCTGGGAGGCGGACGATCTCATCGCCACCTACGCCCGGGTTGCGCGCGAGGCGGGCGCGGAGGTGACGATCGTCTCCTCCGACAAGGACCTGATGCAGCTCATTCGCCCCGGCGTCGCCATGTTCGACCCAGTCAACAACCGGCCGATCGGGCCGGACGAGGTGTTGCAAAAGTTCTGTGTCGCACCGGACCGGGTCATCGATGTGCAGGCGCTGGCCGGCGACTCCATCGACAATGTTCCGGGCGTTCCGGGTATCGGCGTCAAGACGGCCGCCCAGCTGATCGAGGAATATGGCGATCTGGAAACCTTGCTGGCCCGGGCCGCCGAGATCCGCCAGCCCAAGCGGCGCGAAGCGCTGCTGACGCATGCGGCGGCAGCCCGCCTCTCGCGCGAGCTTGTCCGGCTGCGGGACGACGTGCCGCTTCCGGTCCCGCTGTCGGCGTTGTCCAAGCGCCGGCCCGATGGGCCAAGGCTGACGGCGTTCCTGCAGGCCCAGGCCTTCCGCTCGGTGATCACCCGGCTGCAGAGCCGGGGCGTCCTGGCCCCGGTGGATCCTGCCGCGGCTTCGCCTGCGTCCGCCGCCGATGGCGTCCCGGAGAGCAAGCCGGCGCCGGTCGAGGCGCACTATGAGGCGGTGCAGGACGAAGCCGACCTGGTGCGCTGGATCGAGGCGGCGCGCAGGCAGGGTCATGTCGCTCTCGATACCGAGACCACATCGCTCGACCCGATGCGGGGAGAGATCGCCGGCGTGTCGCTGGCGCTGTCGCCGGGGCGGGCCTGCTATCTGCCGATTGGCCATTGCGCCGGCGATGTGCTGCAACCCGCACCGCGGCAAATCCCGTGCGAGCGGGCGATGGCGCTGCTGAAGACGCTGCTGGAGGATGACTCGGTCCTCAAGATCGGCCAGAACATCAAGTTCGACAGCCACATCTTCGCGCGGTACGGCATTGCCGTCGCGCCGATCGACGACACGATGCTGTTGTCCTACGTGCTCGAAGGCGGTCAGCACGGCCACGGGCTGGATGAACTGGCCACCCTTCACCTGAACCACCAGAGCGTGAAGTCGCGCGACGTCGCCGGCAGTGGCAAGACCCAGATCACCTTCGATCGGGTTCCGCTGGAGCAGGCCGTGCGCTACGCCGCCGAGGACGCCGACGTAACCTTGCGCCTGTGGGACGTGCTGAGACCCAGGCTGATGACCGAACGCCTGGTCTCGGTCTACGAGCTGCTGGAGAGGCCGCTTCTGCCCGTCCTGGCGGCGATGGAGCGTGCCGGCATTCGCGTGGACGAGGCGACGCTGCGGCGGCTGAGCAGCGAGTTTACCGCCAAGCTGACGCTGCTGGAGAACGACGTCTATTCCCTGGCCGGGCGCCCCTTCAACATCGGCTCGCCGAAGCAGCTGGGCGAGATCCTGTTCGACGAACTGGGCCTGGGCGCCGGGAGGAAGGGGAAGACGGGAGCTTACGCCACCGGCGCCGATGTGCTGGAGGGGCTGGCGGCCGAGGGCCATCCGCTGCCGCAGAAGGTGCTCGACTGGCGCCAGCTCGCCAAGCTGAAAAGCACCTACACCGACGCCCTGCTCGAGCAAATCAACCCCGGCACCGGGCGGGTTCACACGAATTTCCAGCAGGCGGTGGCGGCGACAGGCCGCCTGTCGTCCGCCGATCCGAACCTTCAGAATATTCCCATTCGCAGCGAGGAGGGCCGCAAGATCCGCCGGGCGTTTGTCGCCGGCCCCGGCTGCACGCTGCTGAGTGCGGACTATTCGCAGATCGAGCTGCGGCTGCTGGCGCACGTCGCCGACATCGGCTCGCTGAAGGAGGCATTCGCCGCGGGGCTCGACATCCACGCGATGACGGCAAGCCAGGTCTTCGGCGTGCCGATCGAGGGGATGGACCCGATGGTCCGCCGCAAGGCGAAGGCGATCAACTTCGGCATCATCTACGGCATCTCCGCTTTCGGCCTCGCGCGCCAGCTCGGCATCAGCCGCGGCGAGGCAGCCGCCTACATCGACGCCTACTTCGCCCGCTATCCCGGAATTCGCGCCTACATGGACCGGACGAAGGATCTGGCGCGCCGGCAGGGTTGGGTGGCGACGCTGTTCGGTCGCCGCTGCTGGGTGCGCGGGATCAACGAGAAGAATCCGGCCGCCCGCAGTTTCGCCGAGCGCGCCGCGATCAATGCGCCGATCCAGGGGGGCGCGGCCGATATCATCAAGCGGGCGATGATCCTGGTGCCGGACGCCCTGCGCCGGGCCGGCCTTTCCGCGCGCATGCTGCTGCAGGTGCACGACGAACTGCTGTTCGAGGTGCCCGAAACGGAGGTCGGCGAGACGCGATCCCTGGTGACCACACTCATGGAGACTGTCATCGCTCTCAACGTCCCCCTGGTCGTTGACACCGGGGTCGGCCAGAGCTGGGCCGAGGCGCACTGAGGCTGCCGGCCGCCCCGGCCGCTCACCGCTCGTTGCCGCCCCAGATCTCCTGCTCGCAATAGGATTGCGAGGCGAACTGCATGCACTCGGCCATCCGGTCGCCGGTGCCGCTGAACTCCGAACGGTCGAACGTCGGCGGCGGATCGGGCTGCAGACCGCAGGCGGCTGCCGCGCCGAGCATGAGACAGATCAGGCCGACCTCACCCGCGATCCGCAGCGTCTTTCGATAAGGTGCTCTCATTGCCATCAGGTCCATTTTCCGTTGGCAGGGGGTCCGGGATTCGGTCATGCCTTCACTCCGGCATAGCCGACGGGAGTCGCGTCCGGATCAAGCGGCCAGCGGGGACGCGGCGCAAAATCGAGCCGGTCGGCCAGGCCGAGACGCAGCCGCTCGATGCCGGCCCAGGCGATCATGGCGGCATTGTCCGTGCAGAGCCGCAGCGGCGGCGCCACCAGCCGCGCGTGCTCCGCATCCGCCAGGCCCTGAAGCCGGCCGCGCAAATACGCATTCGCCGCGACGCCGCCCGCGACGACGAGCGTGACCGCGCCCCCGTGCAACTGTCGGAAGCTAGAAAGCGCGTTGCGCGTCCGATCGGCCAGCGAGTCTGCCGCCGCCGCCTGGAACGACGCGCAGAGATCGGCGATGGCGGTCTGGCGGGGCCCGTCCTCGGCGGGCAGCGTTTCCGCCATCTGCCGCACCGCCGTTTTCAGGCCGGAAAAGGAAAAATGGCAGCCGGGCCGGCCGAGCATCGGCCGGGGAAGGGCGAACCGCCGCGGATCGCCGGAACGGGCGGCCTTTTCCACCGCCGGGCCCCCGGGATAGCCCAGCCCCAGCATCTTCGCGACTTTGTCGAACGCTTCACCCAGTGCGTCGTCCATCGTCGTGCCGAGCCGCCGGTAGCGCGCCACGCCTTCGACCACCAGGAGCTGGCAATGGCCGCCGGAGACGAGCAGCAGCAGATAGGGGAAGGCGATATCGTCGCTCAGTCTCGCGGAAAGCGCGTGCCCTTCCAGGTGATTGACGGCGAGGAAGGGCAGGTCATGAACAGCGGCGATCGCCTTGCCGGTCATCACGCCGACGATCACTCCGCCGATCAAGCCGGGTCCGCCGGTGGCCGCGACGCCCGCCAGATCGGTGAAGGCAATGCCTGCGGCCTGCATGGCGCGCGCGATCAGGCCATCGATGTGCAGCAGGTGTGCGCGGGCCGCCACCTCTGGCACCACGCCGCCGAACGGCCGATGCTCGTCGTCCTGCGACAGCACCAGGTCGGAAAGGACGCGCCGGTCGGCCGCGACCACCGCCGCCGCCGTCTCGTCGCAACTGGTTTCGATGCCGAGAACGAGCAACGAGAAGTCCTTTCCGACTTGGTGTTGCCACAGTACCGTGGGCCATCCTGATCGCTAGGGAGATAAGGTGCCCGCAATTTTTCTCAATCGGTCCCTGCGCGTTGGCACCCGCGGCAGCCCTCTTGCGCTGGCCCAGACGGAGATGGTGCGCAGACACCTCGCCGCGGCCGATGCGTCGTTCGCGGAGCCGGCCGCTCTTGCCGTCGAGGTCATCCGGACGACGGGAGACCGGGTGCTGGACCGGCCCCTTGCCGAGGTGGGCGGCAAGGGGCTGTTCAGCAAGGAGATCGACGATGCGATGCTGGCCGGCCGCATCGATATCGCTGTCCATTCGGTCAAGGACCTGCCGACCTGGCTGCCGGAGGGCATCGTGCTGGCGGCGGTGCTGCCCCGCGCAGATCCCCGCGACGTGCTGATCGCGGCGGTTTCCCGCATCGCCGATCTGCCGCCGGGAGCGGTGGTGGGCACCTCTTCGCCGCGTCGCCAGGCGCAGATCCTCGCCCGGCGCCCCGATCTGCGCACCGCGTTGCTCCGCGGCAATGTGCATACCCGGCTCGCGCGTGTTGCCGAAGGCGCCGTTGCGGCCACTCTTCTGGCGCGCGCCGGCCTTTGCCGCCTTGGTCTCGCCGAGACCGGCAGCGTCGTCGAGCCGGACGAGATGCTGCCGGCGGTTGGCCAGGGCGCTGTGGGCATCACCTGCCGCACCGATGACGGGGCAGTACGGGAGATGCTGGGGGCGATCGACGATGCCCAGGCGGCGCGCGAAGTGACGGCGGAGCGCTGCATGCTGGCGGCGCTGGACGGTTCCTGCAGGACGCCGATCGGCGGCCTTGCCCGCCATGATCGCGACGGACTGACGCTGCGCGGCGTCGTGGCGCGACCGGACGGCTCGCTGATGCTGGAAGGCATCCGGCATGGAAACATAAGTGACGGCCCCGCCATGGGGGAGGATCTTGGCCGCGATCTGCGTTCGCGCGCCGGCCCGGATTTTTTCGAGCCATGACGGTGCTACCCGCGGCTACCCGGCCGCCGTCTCTGTGGGTGACGAGACCCGCGGAGGATGCGGCGGATGTTGCCGACGCGTTGCTCTCCCGGGGTTATCGCGTGGTCGTTGAGCCGCTACTGGTGATTAAGCGTCACAGCGGGCCGCCGCTCGATCTTGCCGGTGTCCAGGCGCTGCTCGCCACCAGCGCCAATGGGGTGCGCGCGCTTGCTGCGCGCAGCGGCGAAC
>DAIQPV010000093.1:0-10043 GCA_036787145.1 Rhodospirillales bacterium | reverse complement strand
ACCCCGTCTGGTCTCGCGTCGTCCGCGACGTGGCTAGGAGCGAGCCAGCACCAGCGGGAGGCGGGCCTTGCCGCTGCTCCTCGCGCCCTCTAGGATCGCCGCCGCGGCGCGCCGTCGAAAGCAGGGGCGCAGACCCGGGAGGAACGATAATGGACGATCTGCACGGCTATTATTTCGAAGATCTGAAGGAAGGCATGACGGCGAGCTTCGGCAAGACCATCACCGAGGGCGACATCTATACCTTCGCGGGCGTCTCCGGCGATCTGAACCCGGTCCACGTGAACGAAGAGTTCGCAAAAACGACCATGTTCAAGTCGCGCATCGCCCACGGCATGATCGGCGCGAGCTTCATCTCCGCCGTGCTGGGAACCAAGCTGCCTGGCCCCGGATGCATCTACGTCAAGCAGGACCTGAAATTTAAGGCGCCGGTCAAGGTCGGAGACACACTGATCGCGCACGTCACCGTCAAGAAACTGATCCCCGAGAAAAAATTTGTCGAATGCGAGACCGTCTGCACGGTCGGGGACAAGAAAGTGATCGACGGCGAAGCCCTCGTTATGGTGCCGGCGCGAGGCTAGCACGCCCGGTTCGACGAACGGGCGAGGCGATCGGCAACCAACCCCTTGACCACGGCAGTGCGGACAGACACCTTTCGTCGCATGCGCGTCTTCCGCCACTTCGAGAACCTGCCGCGGGAAGTGCAGGGCGCCGCCGTTGCGGTGGGGAACTTCGACGGCGTGCACCTCGGCCATCGCGAGGTGATCGGTGAGGCCGGCCGGATCGCTCGCGCTTCCGGCATTCCCTGGGCAGTGCTGACGTTCGAGCCTCACCCGCGCGCGGTCTTCGAGCCCAATGCCACGCCGTTCCGGCTCTCCCCGTTTCCGGTCAAGGCTCGCCTGATCGAAGCGCTCGGGCCGGAGCTGCTCATCGTCGTTCCCTTCGATATGGACTTCGCGAAGACTCCGCCGCGCGCCTTTGTCGAGCGTGTGCTGGTGGGGGGCCTGGGCGCCCGGCATGTGGTCTGCGGCCACGATTTTGCCTTCGGGCATGGACGCAAGGGAACGCCGGAGCTGCTGCTGTGGCTCGGCGATGAGTTCGACTTCGGCTTCACCTGCGTTCATGAGATCAAGGACGCCGATGGTGAACCCTATTCGTCCACCCGGGCGCGCGAGTACTTGCGGAGCGGGCGGCTCCAGGACGCGGCACGACTGCTGGGCCGGCCCTTTTCCATTCAGGGCGAAGTGGTCAGCGGAGACGCCCGCGGGCGCGCCATCGGCTTTCCGACCGCCAACGTGCGGCTCGGCGAGTATATCCGTCCCGCGCTCGGCGTATACGCGGTGCGCGTGCACCTCGAAGGGGGCGACGGCGGAGCGGCGTGGCCGGCCGTCGCCAATCTCGGCGTAAGGCCGACGTTCGCGTTGGCCGAGCCGCTGCTTGAGGTCCACCTTTTCGACTTTGAAGGCGATCTCTACGGCCGGACGATCGAAGTCGAAATGGTCGAGTACCTCCGCGCGGAAAAGAGATTTGACGGACTCGATGGTTTGCGGGCACAAATCGCCGAAGACTGTGCGCAGGCGCGCCGCATTCTTGCCGGAGTTGGCGCTGTCTCTCGCATCCGCGCTGCAGGACCCTGACGGCTCCCCGCTGCCGGCACGCCAAACCGGAAAGTATCTGAGTGGATTACAAATCGACCGTCTTTCTGCCGCGCACCGACTTTCCGATGAAGGCGGAGCTCCCGAAGCGAGAGCCGGAGATGCTCACGCGCTGGCGGCAGATGGACCTCTATCGCCGGTTGCGCGAGGCGTCCGCCGGCCGGCCGAAGTTCGTCCTGCACGATGGCCCGCCGTATGCCAACGGCCATCTGCACATCGGCACCGCGCTGAATAAGATCCTGAAAGACGTGGTGAACCGCGCCCAGCAGATGCTGGGCAAGGATGCGAACTATGTTCCGGGCTGGGACTGCCACGGGTTGCCGATCGAATGGAAGATCGAGGAGAGCTATCGCGAGAAGGGGCAGAGTAAGGACGCCATCCCGGTTCTGGAACTGCGCCGGCAGTGCAGGGCGTTCGCCGAGCGATGGATCGGCATTCAGCGCGCGGAGTTCGAGCGGCTTGGGGTAATCGGCGACTGGGATGCTCACTATTCGACGATGACCTTCGCCGCCGAGGCACAGATCGTCCGCGAGCTCGGCAAGTTCCTGCTAGACGGCTCGCTGTACAAGGGCGCCAAGCCGGTGCTCTGGTCAGTGGTTGAGAAGACGGCGCTGGCGGAGGCCGAGGTCGAATACTATGATCATACATCGACGACCATCTTCGTAGCCTTTCCGGTGCGCCACGCCGGGCACCAGGCGCTGGTTGACAGCAGGGTGGTGATCTGGACGACGACACCTTGGACAATTCCCGGCAACCGCGCGATCGCCTACGGACCGTCGTTCGAATACGCGATCTACGAGGTCACCGTCGCGGGCGAAGGCTGTCGGGCGCGGCCGGGCGACCGCCTGGTGATCGGCGCCGATCTGGCCGACCGGGTCCGCGACGCGCTCCACATCGGTGACTGGCTGCGGCTGGGTGAGATCGACGGAGCGGCCCTGGAAGGGACGGTCTGCCGCCATCCGCTGCACGAGGAGGGCTATGAGTTCCCGGTTCCGCTGCTGCCGGGCTCGTTCGTCGATCTGGAGACCGGCTCGGGCTTCGTGCACATCGCACCGGGGCATGGTGCCGACGACTGGGAGCTTGGCATGGCGCACGGGGTGCCAGTGCCGGACACCGTCGGTCCCGACGGTGTGTTCCTCGAGGGCATCCCGCTGTTTGCCGGACGCCGCGTCCTGACCGAGTCCGGAGAGGACGGCGATGCCAACGCGGCGGTCGTGGCTGCTCTCGACGAAGCGGGCGCGTTGCTGGCCAAGGGCAAGCTGGTTCACAGCTATCCGCATTCCTGGCGCTCGAAGGCGCCGCTGATCTTCCGCAACACGCCGCAGTGGTTCATCGGCATGTCGCGCACCGGCCTGCGGGAAAAGGCGCTGGCAGCGATCGACGCGACCCGGTTCGTCCCGGCTTCCGGCCAGAACCGGCTGCGCGGTATGATCGAGACCCGGCCGGACTGGTGCGTCTCGCGCCAGCGCGCCTGGGGCGTGCCGATCACCGTCTTCGTCGACAAGCGCAGCGGCGAACCGCTGCGGGATCCGGCCGTGCTGGAGCGGATCGCCCGGGCGGTCGAGGCGGAAGGCGCGGATGTGTGGTTTGACGGCGACCCGCGCCGCTTTCTCGCGCCTGAGCACGATCCGGAGCAGTTCGAGCCGGTGACCGATATCCTCGATGTCTGGTTCGATTCCGGCTGCACGCACACCTTTGTGCTGGAGAAACGGGCCGATCTGCGCTGGCCCGCCGACCTTTATCTGGAGGGTTCCGACCAGCACCGCGGCTGGTTCCACTCGTCGCTGCTGGAATCTTGCGGAACGCGCGGGCGTGCGCCCTACGACTCAGTCCTGACCCACGGCTTCGTCATGGCCGAGGACGGCCAGAAGATGTCGAAGTCGCTCGGCAACGTTGTCGCCCCCCAGGAGGTGGTCGACAAACACGGCGCGGATGTCCTGCGGCTTTGGGTGGTCGGATCCGACTATTCCGAGGACTTGCGGATCGGCGGCGAAATTCTGAAGCAGCAGGCGGATGTCTATCGCCGGCTGCGCAATACCCTTCGCTATCTTCTCGGCAGCCTGCAGGGCTTCGATGCCCGCGAACGCTTGCCGCTGCAGGACATGCCGGAGCTGGAGCGCTGGGTGCTGCATCGTCTGGCTCAACTCGACACCCAACTGCGACAGGCTTGTGAAGCGCTGCAGTTTCATGGATTCTTTGCCGAACTGCACGGGTTCTGCGCCGTCGATCTCTCGGCCTTTTATTTCGACATCCGCAAGGATGCGCTTTACTGCGATCCCGCCGACAGCATCCGGCGGCGGGCGGCGCGCACCGTTCTCGACGCGGTTTTCGATTGCCTCACGGCCTGGCTGTCGCCGTTTCTGTGCTTCACGGCCGAGGAAGCGTGGCTCTGCCGGCACCCGGGCGAACACGACAGCGTTCATCTTCGGACGTTTCCCAATTTACCCGCTGCCTGGCGGGACGATGCGCTCGCCGAACGCTGGGCGGTGGTTCGCCGGGTTCGCCGTGTCGTGACCGGAGCTCTGGAATTGGAGAGGGCGGCAAAACGCCTGGGCTCAAGCCTTCAGGCGCACCCGCAGATTTGGGCGGACGACATCCACCGCCACGCGGTCGCCGGCCTTGATCTTTCCGAACTGGCGATCACTTCGGCAGCCAGCCTCGTCGACAACGGGGCACCGGAGGATGCGTTTCGCCTTGCCGACGTGCCCGGTGTTGCCGTCCGCATCGCGCTCGCCGAAGGGACGAAGTGCGAGCGCTGCTGGCAGGTGCTGCCCGACGTGGGGGCCCACCCGGAGCACCCGACACTTTGCCGGCGTTGCGTCGGAGCGGTCGAGCGCCACCGCGCGGCCGCCGAGTGATGGCTTGAGCGCGCGATGCTGAACCGTCCGGCAACCGTGTCGCCCTTGTTCTGGCGCGGCGTGGCCCTGGCTGCGCTGGTCGTTCTCGTCGATCAGGCCAGCAAGTGGTGGATTTTCCAGCATGTGATGATGCCGCCCCGTGTCATCGAGGTGACGTCTTACTTCAATCTGGTGATGACCTGGAATCGCGGCGTCAGCTTCGGCCTCTTCAATACGGATTCGCCGTACAATGCGCTGGTCCTGTCCGCTGTGGCCTTTTGCATTTCCGCCCTGCTTCTGGTCTGGCTGGCACGGGCCGACCGGCCGGCGTTGGCCTATGGCTTGGGCGCGGTGATTGGGGGAGCGCTGGGCAATCTGGTCGATCGCCTCCGCTTTGGCGCCGTCGCGGACTTTCTCGACTTTCACGTCTGGGGTTATCATTGGCCGGCGTTCAACGTGGCCGACTCGGCAATAACCCTCGGTATGGCCGTCCTGATCGCAGAGTCGTTGTTCGGCGCGCCGGACGAACGCCGAAAGGATAAGGAATTCGGTAGGGAACACGGCAAATGAAGCGCGTAAGCTTGGGGCTGACGTTGGCGGCGGTGGTGTTGCTGACGAGCGGTTGCGAAGGCTTGAAGCAGGAACTGGGAATCGGCGTCAAGCGACCGCCCGATGAATTCACGGTCTATTCCCGTGCGCCCCTCAGCATGCCGCCGGACTTCGCCCTGAGACCGCCGGCAACCGCCACCGGTGCCAGCCAGAGTGCGGCTCCCCGCGAGATTGCCCGCCAGGCAATGACCAACGGTTCCGTCAGCCCGGCCAACGAGACCGTCGCGGCATCCGCCAGTTCACCGGGGCTGCAGCAGTTGCTCGATCGCACCGGCGGAGCCACGGCGCAGAGCGGCATTCGGGCGCAGGTCAACAGCGAATCGACGATCCTCGCCGACGCCGACCAGAGCTTTGTCGAGCGCTTGATGTTCTGGTCAGACGTTCCGGAGCGCTCGACCGTGGTCGACGCGCCGCTGGAAAGCCGGCGGATACAGGAAAATCAGGCGCTCAACCGTCCGCTGTCGAACGGCGAGACTCCCACCATCCGGCGCCGGCCGAAGGCGTTGCTGGAAGGCATCTTCTAGAGGCATATCCGCGCTGCCCGGTGGAGAGGACAATCAGCCGATGACCCTGTTGTCGCGTGCTCGGCAACTGACGTTGCGCTTTGATGTCACCAATGTACCGATTTGGCTTTCGGCGACCGTCGTCGCCCTTACTCTGCTTGTCTTGTCGCCCGGGCCTGTAGCGGCGCGGGAAGGGCTATTCAACCCGCAGTCCTTTACACTGGACAACGGGCTGCAGGTGGTGGTGGTCACGGACAGGCGGGTGCCGGTGGTGAGCCACATGCTTTGGTACAAAGTGGGCGCCATGGACGAACCGGAGGGTCGGTCCGGCATCGCGCACCTGCTTGAGCATCTGATGTTCAAGGGCACGCCGAGCGTCCCGCAGGGCGAGTTCTCGCGCATCGTCGCGCGCAATGGCGGTCAGGAAAACGCATTCACGTCTCACGATTACACGGCCTATTACCAAAATATCGCCCGGGATCGGCTGGAGCTGGTGATGCGGATGGAGGCCGACCGGATGCGCAATCTCACCCTGACCCCGGAACAGGTCGCGCCGGAAAAGCTGGTGGTGCTGGACGAGCGCAGGCAACGCATCGACAATGATCCCGCCGCAGTTCTGGGCGAGGAGGCGCAGGCGGCCCGGTTCTTGAACCACCCCTACCGTCGGCCGATCATCGGCTGGCAGACGGAAATCGAGGCGCTGACGGCCGAAGACGCCCTCGAATTCTATCGGCAGTGGTATGCACCCAACAATGCCATCCTGGTCGTCGCCGGCGACGTCGATGCGGCGGAGCTTCGGCCGCTCGCCGAGAAAACCTATGGCAAGGTCGAGAAATCCGTCCTGCCTGCCCGCCGGCACCTCGTCGAGCCGGATCAGCACGCCGATCGTCGCGTATCGTTGACCGACGCCCGTGTTCGCCAACCGATGTGGGGCCGCTCCTATCGGGCCCCCTCGTACGTGTGGGGCGAAAGCAAGCACGCTTACGCCTTACAGGTCCTGTCCGAGATCCTCGGCGGGGGTGCCACCAGCCGGTTGTACCGCGGTCTTGTTGTCGATCAGCCGCTGGCGGTGTCTGCGGGCGCCGACTACGATCCGACGCGTCGCGGTCCATCAGAGCTGTCGGTCCAGGCGAGCCCGCGGCCGGGGGTCGATTTGGACAAGCTGGAACAGGCCGTGGAAAGGATTGTCGTGGAGTTCCGCGATTCGGGACCAACCGACGCCGAGGTTACGGCGGCCAAGCAGCGAATGTCGGCGAGCACTGTCTACGCCCGGGATTCCTATTCAACGGCCGCGCACGTCATCGGCGAGGCTCTTGCCACCGGCCAGACACTGGCCGACGTCGAGGCCTGGCCCGAGCGCATTGCCGCAGTCACCAGGGATGAGGTGGCCGCAGCAGCACGCTTGGTGCTGGGCGGGCCGACCGTGACGTCGCTGCTGATGGCTCCCCCTGACTCGGAAGCGGCTGCCGCCCAGGGATCGCGGCCGGGCACGCCCGAGCCGGCGTCTTCCCCGAGTACGATCCGATGAGGACCGGGCGCAGGCGCGGATCCGGCGTGCCGTTCGTACGCTCCTTGTGTGCGGTCCTGGTGGCTGCCTTCTGGATCGCGGCCCCCCTGCCGGCGGCAGCCGTTGAAATACAGAGGGTAACGGCAGGCGGCGTCGAGGCCTGGCTGGTCGAAGATCATGCCAATCCCATTCTTTCCCTCCGCATCGGATTCCGTGGCGCTGGCTCGGCGGCCGACCCGGCGGACAAGGGCGGCCTTGCGCGGATGACGGCAGCCCTGCTCGACGAAGGTGCGGGCGATCTGGGAAGCCAGGCGTTCCAGCAAAAGCTGGAGGATCTCGCCATCCGCCTCTCCTTCGATGCCGATCGGGACAATTTCGGCGGTACACTCACCACCCTTACCGCCAATCGGGATGTCGCCTTTGACCTGCTCCGGCTATCGCTGACCGCACCGCGGTTTGACGCTGAGCCGGTGGAAAGAATTCGCAGCCAACTGGAGGCCCAGTTGCGTCTGGGCGACGAGGATCCCGACACTCGGGCCGATCGGCAGCTCTGGGCGCTGCTTTTTCCCGATTCGCCCTACGGCCGGCCGACGCTGGGCACCTCGGACAGCCTGCGTCGGATCGAACGCGCCGACCTCGTGCGATTCGCGGGAGAACGGCTAGCCCGCAACAACATCGTTCTCGGGGTCGTGGGCGACGTCACGCCCCAGCAACTGCGCGCGCTGTTGCAAAGGACATTCGGCGAACTCAGGCCGACGGCGGTGGCAGCCGACATCGCCGATGTTCAGCCGGCTGTTGCCGGCAAGCTTGTCGTGGTCGATATGGACGTTCCGCAGAGCGCTGTCGCCTTCGCACAGGAAGGGCTGAAGCGGAACGATCCCCGGTTTTATGCGCTGACGGTGCTGAACCAGATTCTCGGCGGCGGGGGGCTGTCTTCCCGTCTGTTCGACGAAGTGCGCGAGAAACGAGGACTCGTTTACGGTGTCTACACGACGCCGGTGCCTCTCGATCACGCCGCCTTGCTGATGGGAGAGGCCGGCACCGCCAACGAGCGTGTTGCGGAAACGGTGTCGGTCATTCGCGAGGAATGGCAATCGGTTGCCAAGCAGGGCGTTGGCGAGCAGGAACTGGCGGACAGCAAGACCTTTCTCACCGGCTCCTTTGCCTTGCGTTTCGCCGGAAGTTCACGGCTGGCGGGGCTGCTTGCCGCGGTCCAGCTCGACGACCTGGGAATCGATTATCTCGATCGTCGCAACCAGTTGATCGATGCCGTCACTCTCGACGAGGTCAATCGGCTTGCCGGTCAGCTTCTTCAGGCCGATCGCCTCACCTTTGTCGTCGTCGGTCAGCCTCAGGGTTTGCGTTCGACGCCATGAGCTTGCGGGGTGCCGGAGTGATCGCCAAATCTCTCTGCGACCACGGGGGGATCGAAAGCTTAACGCGATCTAAAGGAGCCGTGACGTTTGTCACGCGTCTCTTTGCAGAACGATGCTACCGTGCAGAAGCGCATGCAGCAATCGGTGCTGGCACGCAACATCCATGGCAAGAAGAGCGTATCATGGCGAAGAACCAGCTGGTGAAAGACCTTATGTCGCAGTTTTTCGTTCCTCTTCTGCTGACAGCTACCGGCCTCGGAATGCTGATTTTCTGGCCCTTTTCGCTGTAGGAGCAGCAACGGGATCCCTCACAGAGCTTGTGCTGAAAACTGACTCGTCACAAATACGAGACCGCCCGCCCGGCCAGCCCTTCTGTTTCCGGCGGGCGGGAGTCGGTGTGGCCGGGCGATTTTCCTCAGTCCGGGTCGCGACCCGATGGACCATGGGTCGGTACGTGCACGTGTCTGAGCAGCGAAAACGGAGCAGAACGTCCAGCCAGATCGTATGGCCGGGGCGGCGCTTGCCACGTCGATGACAGAGCGGCCCCGCCTGCTTTCCGTGGCGACCGCGGTACCACCCTTTGCACTTCGGCAGCCGGACGTCCAGCGACGATTGAGCGCCCTTTTCCGGCAATGCGCGGGAGAAGCAGAGCGCTTCTGGCCGGTGTTCGATAACGCCGGCGTCGAGACGCGTTATTCCTGTGTACCCCTCGACTGGTACGAAAACGACCACAGCTGGTCGGATCGGAATCCGCTTTATCTGGAGCATGCGACGGCATTGCTTCGCAAAGCCGCCGAAGGCGCGCTGCGGTCCGCTTCCCTGCAGCCAGGGCAAATCGACGGTATCGTCTGCGTTTCGACCTCGGGCATTGCCACCCCCAGCCTTGATGCGCTGCTGCTGCAGCGCATGGCGTTTCGCCGGGACGTCTTTCGCCTCCCGATTTTCGGGCTCGGGTGTGCCGGAGGCGTGATCGGGCTGGCCAGGGCAGCGCGCTTGGCACTGGCCGCACCGGAAGAGCGGATCCTGTTTCTTGTCGTCGAGCCCTGCGCGCTCACGTTCTGCCGCCGTGATCATTCGAAGAGCAACATCGTCGCAACCGCACTTTTCGGCGACGGCGCCGCCGCTGCGGTGGTGAGCTGCCGGGGAAAGGGGCCGCGTATCGTGGCGTCGGGCGAGCACACCTGGCCGGATACGCTGGATGTCATGGGTTGGGACGTGGGTGATGACGGTCTTCGCGTCATCTTCTCAAGAGATATTCCGGCGCTGATCCGCAACCACTTTCGCCCGGTGCTCGACGCCTTCCTGGAGCGCCAGGGACTGACGCCCGCAGCGATCGACGACTGGCTGTGCCACCCGGGAGGCGCCAAGGTGCTGGACGCCTTGGAAGACGCGCTCGACAAAGGGCGGGGTGCTCTCGGGCACGCTCGCGCCGTGCTGCGAGACTTCGGCAACATGTCGGCAGCGACGGTGATGTTCGTCCTGGCGCACGCGCTTGCGAACGGCGGGCTCGGCCGCCGCGCCGTGTTGAGCGCGCTCGGTCCCGGTTTCACAGCCGCCTT
>DAIQPV010000092.1:0-10091 GCA_036787145.1 Rhodospirillales bacterium | reverse complement strand
TGCCCCGCGTCAGAGCTGGAGCCGGGCGGATCCGGCGGTCATGGTGAGCGGCAGCAGCCGACAAAGCGCCTTTCCCCGGGTTTCTTCATGGCGGTCTCGACCCTCGAACCCAGAAAGAACTTTCACCTCCTGATCAAGGCGTGGGCCGATCTGCGCGGCCATCTCGGCGACGACGTGCCTGACCTCGTGCTGATCGCCAACCCCGGCTGGCGATTTGCGCAGGCGGCGGCGGCCATCAATCACTGGCGTGGCCGGGGTCTGTTCCACCTGTGGCGGGTGCCGATGGAGGAACTGAGGGCGCTTTACAGTGCCGCAATGGCAGTCGTCTGTCCGAGCATCACCGAAGGGTTCAACTTGTCGGGCGTGGAAGCAATGCGCTGCAAGACAGCGGTCATCGCCTCCGATATCGCCGTTCACCGGTCTGTCTACGGCGACGCGGCCCGTTACTTCGATCCGGCAGAGCCGACGAGCCTGGTCCGCGTCCTGTCGGAGGCGGCATGTTGGCCCGCGGACGAGGGGCAGGGGGCTACGCTCCGGGCCCACGGACTGCAACAAAGTGCGCAATACCGTCCGGAGACGGTGGCCCGCACGTGGCGTGAATTTCTCCGGCGGGTAAGGTCGGACTGATCGCCGCCACAAGACTCGCGCGTCGGGCCGCGCACACGAGGTTCCCCTAATGCGGCCGGGTGGCGCCCGCGGCCGATCCGGATCGGGCCGCGCCGAGAGCGAAACCGATCACCACGCACATGACCAGCGCGCCGGCAAAGAACGGCCAGTCCTTGCCCAGCACCTCGAACAGCAGGCCGGCAAAGCCGGGGCCGAGCACGCGTGCCAGGGTCGTTGCCGAGCGGCTCACCCCCATGGTGCCGCCCTGCACCCCGGCATCCACGGAAAGCGAGATCATGGCGTTCAGCGATGGCGTCATCAGGCTGAATCCCACCGCCACCACGAGCATCGCCGGCCACAGCAACAGCGGGCTGGTGGCGAAGGGAATGGCGAGCATCCCGACCGCGAGCAAGGCCGAGCCGCCGGCGATCAGCCGGCGTTCTCCGAACAGGCGGGCCAAGCGTCCGACCAGGCTTCCCTGGACACCGGCGCTGATCAAGCCGACGAAGGCGAAGAGGTAGCCATTCTGCTCCGGGCCCCATCCGAACGAGCGGCGCGACCACATGGCGAAGGTCGTTTCCATGCCGGCAAAAACGAAGGTGGCCAGGAAGGCGATCAGGATCAGTCGACCGACGCTCGGCTGGCGCAGAGCCGTCATCAGCATCTGCCAGCGGCTGCGCCGGGACATCGCGCCATGCGCCCGGCGCACCTCCGCCGGCAGCGATTCCGGAAGAAGCGCCAGCGTCAGCACCATGGCTGTCCCCGACAGTGCCATCGCCAGCAGCGCCGGGCTGGTGTAGTCGGCATTGGCCGGGTCGTGGCCGGCGAGCATGCCCCCGATCGCCGGGCCGAAGATGAAGCCGAGCCCGAAAGCGGCACCAACGATGCCCATGCCCTTCGCCCGGTTGGCGGGGGTGGTGATATCGGCGACGTAGGCAAACGCCGTGGCGATGTTGCCGGCCATGAGGCCGCCCAGGGCGCGCGCCGCGAAAAGCATCCACAGCTCCTGCGCAAACGCCAGCCAGAGGTAGGACAGCGTGGCACCGCCGAGGGTAATCACCAGCACCGGCTTTCGCCCGAAACGGTCACTGAGACGCCCCCACATCGGAGCGGCCAGGAACTGGGTGAACGAGTAGATGGCCATCAGCAGCCCCACCGTCGCCGGCGACGCCTGAAAATGCTCGCCGTAGAACGGCAGCAGCGGGATGATCAGACCGAAACCGACGAGATCGACGAAAACGACGAGGAAGAGGACGGGCATTCGGTCGGTCGAGCCTTCGTCAGCGTTGGGTTAATTTCAGTTCGATGCGGCGATTGCGGCGGTAGGCCGCGTCGCTGTCACTGGCATCCAGCGGCTTGTACTCGGCATAGCCCGCGGCCGCCAGCCGGTTGGCCGGGATGCCGGCCTCCCGAAGCAACCGCAGCACCGACATGGCGCGCGCCTGCGAGAGCTCCCAGTTTGAGGGATATTGCGGCGTCGCGATCGGTGTTTTGTCCGTATGCCCGTCGATCTGCAGAATCCACTCGACGTCGGCAGGAATTTTTCTGGCTATTTCCTTGAGGGTCTCCGCCACGCGCGTGACCTGCTGGCGGCCGGCCGGCTCTAGATCGGCGGATCCGGGCGCGAACAGCACCTCCGAGGGGAAGATGAACCGGTCGCCTTCGATCCGGATCTCCGGATTATCGCCCAAAGCTTCCCGCAATTTCCCGAAAAACTCCGAGCGGAAACGCGCCATCTCCTGCACCTTCCCGGCGAGCGCGGCGTTCAGCCGCTGGCCAAGCGCGGTAATCTGCACCTGCTGCTCTTCCGCTTGTTTCTCGGAAGCATCGAGGGCCGCGGTAAGCTGCTGCAATTGTTCGCGCATCGCTGCGATCTGTTGGTTCAGCAGCGCAAGCTCGTCCCGCGCCGCCTCCGAAATCTTTTTCTCCTCGGAAAGGGACGTCTCCGCCTGCTCGGCCCGGCCGGTCAGCGCCCCCACCTGCTGCTCGAGCTGCTGACGCAGCGCCAGCGTGCTTTGCAACTCCGCCGTGAGGCGACCCACCTCGGCGGTCAGCGAGGCCTTCTCCGTGCGCTCCAGAGCCAGCACCTCTGCCAGCTCGGAGAGTCGCCCCTGCAGAGCGCGGAGAGCAGCGTCGCGCCCCGACAGGCTCTCGCTCAGGAAGAATTGACCAAGCGCGAACACCAGGAGGACGAAAATAATGACCAGCAGCAGGCTGGCCAGCGCGTCCACGAAGCCGGGCCAGATGTCAAGCGGGCGGCGCGGTCGCCGTGCAGCCAGTGCCATGTCGGTCAGCCCTGCCGCTCTGCCTCTTCCGACACCGCGGCCACGGTGCGGGCCAGCATGCGGATATCGCTGCGGATCTGGCGAACGATCTCTTCGCGACCGGCGATCAGCTCTTCAATGAGCCGGGCGACGTAAACATCGAGATTGCGGATGTGGGCGCGGGTCGCCTCGTCGAAGCCGGCCGATGAACCGCGGGGCTGGTCCGCGAGTCTGGCGAGCACCGGCCGGAGCGCGGACTGGCTTTCGGCCAGATCGCGCATCAGTGCCTGGTCGGACTGCATCTGATCCGTCAGCGCGCCAATCTTCTCTGCCAGCATCATCAGCTGGGTATTGCCTGCGGTCCGGGCTTCCTCGCCGCGGGCGAGGGTGCGCTGGAGACTTTCCAGGCTCTCCGCCGTCTGCTCCAGCAGGGCCTGGACGTAGACCGGTGCGGCCTGTTCGCCTTCGAGCGGAAGCGCGCCGGACGACAGGCGCGTCGATTGCGATAGCAGCTCCTCGACCTCATTGAAAAACCGGTTCTGGGCTTGTCCGACCTGCAGGTCGAGGAAGCCCAGCACCAGCGAGCCCGCCAGCCCGAAGAGCGAGGAGGAAAATGCGGTTCCCATTCCCCCCAGCGGCGCTGCGAGCCCGCGCTTCATGGTTTCGAACATCTCGACCATGTCCCCGCCGCCGACGGTCAGCCCGCGGATCACGTCGCCGACCGAGCCGACCGTTTGCGACAGGCCCCAGAACGTGCCGAGCAGCCCCAGGAAGATCAGCAGGCCGATCAGATAACGGGAGAGGTCGCGGGATTCGTCCAGGCGCGACGCAATGCCATCCAGCAGCGAGCGCAGGACCGGCGCCGACAGCATCAGCCGTCCGCGGCGCTCGCCCAGCATCGCCGCCATCGGCGCCAGCAGGCGTGGCGACGGTGCTCCTTCACCGCCGAGCTGCCCGTGGCGGAACCGCTCGATCCACGCCACCTCCGGCGCTAGCTGAAGCACCTGCTGAAGGCCGTACAGGACGCCGAGGGCAAAGACGCCAAGGATCAACCCGTTGAGGGGCGGGTTGACCAGGAACGCCCGCTGCAGGCCCGGGAAAAGCAACGCACAGGCGCAGCCGACCAGTGTCAGAAACACCAGCATTCGCAAGAGATAACGGTACGGCCGGGTCATGCGCACCCCTCCGTTGGTATGAAACTGGCGCGCGGCCTCAGCTCGCCGGAATCGGCTCGCGGGATGCCGAAGCCACCAGGCCGATCAGCGGCTCGTGCAGCGCCGAATTGCTGGCCAGAACGCCCCCTCCGGAGAACATCCGTCGCCCGCCCGACAGATCCGTCACGAACCCTCCGGCCTCGCGCACCAGGACGATGCCCGCGGCGATGTCCCACGGATTGAGGCCGTTTTCCCAGAAGCCGTCGTACCGGCCGGCAGCAACCCACGCCAGATCGAGGGCCGCCGAACCGAAGCGGCGCACCCCGGTGGAGACCGCCATCACGGCGCCGAGCTGCTTCAAGAACAGGGCATGGCCGGAGAGCCCCAGGAAGGGGATGCCGGTGGCGAACAGGGCCTCTTCCACGTTGCGCCGGGCGGAGACCCGGAGCCGCCGGCCATTGAGGAATGCGCCGCTGCCGCGCTCGGCGACAAACATTTCGTCGGCGATCGGCGAGTAGATCACGCCGGCATAGGGCTCGCCGTCGCGCTCATGGGCGATGGATATGGAGAAGTGAGGAATTCCGTGGAGGAAATTGGTGGTCCCGTCCAGCGGGTCCACCACCCAGCGGTTGGAGGTGTCGCTGCCTGGCTCCGCGCCGGATTCCTCCATCAGCAGGCCGAATGTCGGGCGCGCTTTCTTCAGCTCAGCGCGCAGCACCGACTCGGCCCGGTGATCGGCGCGGCTGACGAAATCCGCCGGGCCCTTCTTCGAGACCTGCAGCTGCTCGAGCTCGCCGAAATCACGAATGAGCCCCTTGGCAGCCTTCAGGGCGGCGGCCGTCATGACGTTCAGGAGGGGCGAGCGATAGGCCATGATCTGTCCAATGCGGCGGATGCCGGCGGGGCGGGGCGGAAACGGACGGGGAGGCTACTCCTTCGCCCGCTCGACGTACGTTGCGTCGGCAGTGGCGACGACGATGCGCGTGCCCGACTCGATGAAGGGAGGTACCAGCACCTTGACGCCGTTCTCCAGAACCGCCGGTTTATAGGAGGAAGCGGCGGTCTGCCCCTTCACGACCGCGTCAGCCTCGACCACCTGGAGCACCACCTGGTCCGGCAACTGGACGGAGATCGGCTGTTCCTCGTAGGATTCGATCGTCACCACCATATTTTCCTGCAGGAACGGCACCTGCTCTTCGCCCACCAGATCGGTGGTCAGGGAGATCTGGTCAAAGGTCTCCGAATCCATAAACGTATGGGAGTCGCCATCGCTGTAGAGATATTGGTAGGAGCGTTGGTCCAGGCGGACGCGCTCGACGTTCTCCGAAGACCGGAAGCGCTCGTTCAATTTCGTGCCGTCGCGGATATCCTTCAGCTCGACCTGCAGGTAGGCGCCACCCTTGCCGGGCTGCGTATGCATGATGCGCACAGCCCGCCACAGGCGCCCCTGATGCTCGATGATGTTGCCAGGGCGGATGGCGTTTCCGCTGATCTTCATTGTCGAAATACCGATGTTGTGGAGGAGACCCGTCGCAGGACCAGGGTGAAGCTAGCAGTTTGCTCCGGCGCGGGCAACCGGGGGGAGCGCCACCAAAATCTGCGGTGCTCCCGGCGCGCGAACGCAACGTAAGTTGACACCCCCCCAATGATAAGCCATTGCTGAGAGCGTGGGCCGTTGACGCGTCCGGTGGGGAGGCATCGCGGTGAGTTGGGGGGTAAGTCATGATCGACAGGTTTCGTGTGCGCGGGTGCGTCTTGGCGAGGACGAACCGGTGGAGATCGCGTGTTGCGCTCGCCATTGCCGCCTTGAGCTTGATCAGCGGGCTGCCGGGACTGGCGTCGGCACAGGAAGCTGCGCCGCCGACACCGCTGAGGCAGCGATTTCCGGGTACCGGCAACGTCGACCGGGCCTATCCGGTCGCGGCTGACGCGGCGGGCAATTTTGTCGTCGGCGGCTATACCACTGGGTCGTTGGCGAAACCAAACACGGGGTCAAGTGACGGATTCGTCATCAAGTATTCTGCCGCGGGGGCGGTGAAGTGGCGGGTCCAGCCGGGATCTGCCGACGACGAGGTGGTCCGTGGATTGGCCACCGACGGCGATGGCAGCGTCGTCGCTGTGGGCGAGACACGCGGCGCCTTGGTCGGCCCCAACCAGGGCGAAGCGGACGCCTTTGTTATCAAATATGATGCCGACGGAAAGGTTCGCTGGTCTCGCCAATTCGGGACCGGTGGGTACGACGCCGCGAAAGGCGTCGCAATCGATCCGGGCGGAAACACCATCGTTGCCGGTTATCGCGACGGCAACGCCTTTGTCATGAAGTTCGGCCCGGGTGGCGCCCTGAAATGGCAGCGCATTCGGCCATCGGAGCTGCTTACCGGCGTCGCCACCGATGCGGCCGGCAATATCGTCGTTGTTGGCAGTGTCATCGCTGCCTATACGCCGGACGGCGCCCTGCGTTGGGTCGCGCGACCCGAAAGAGGAGCGATAGGCGTCGCCATCAACGCGGCGGGCAGGATTTTTGTCACCGGTTCCGCCGGTTACACTCCGGCCGGCGTTAGTCAGGGGTACCTTGCGGCCTATTCGAAAGCGGGTATCCAGCAATGGCGCCGGCTGTTCGAAAAGAGCGACAGCGATACCGAGAATGACTCGGTTGGTCCGATGGCGATCGCTTCGGGCGGGAACGTCATCATCGGCGGCATGATCGGCGGGTTCGACGAGGAAGTGGGCTTCGTTGCGTCTTACACGCCCGCGGGCATCCGCCAGTGGACTCTGACGCCGTCAAACCTGGTGTTCAACATCGGCGGGGTAGCGACCAACGCGGCCGGCTATCTTGCCGCCGCCGGTACCATTCTCGACTTCGATGAGCCGGACGGATTTTACGACGGCTATCTGGCCAAGTACCGGGTGCAGTAACCCGCTAACGAGGCATAAGCGCGTGCCCGATACGACTGGCTTTCGTCCCGCGCACCGTCGGCCGAGGTTGTCCTCTACAGGCGTCCGTTGCGCGCCACGGCGGGGCGGCTTACGTTGCGAGCCATGTCGGCCCCGATTATTGGTATCACCCTCGACCGGGAGGAGCCGGGCGGCTACTCGAAGTTTCCGTGGCTCGCGCTGCGCGAGAACTACGCGCATGCCGTGGCCGCGACCGGCGGATTGCCGGTGCTGCTGCCGCACGAGGCCGAGCGGGTTAACGATTACCTGGGCTTGATCGGCGGCCTGATCGTCTCCGGCGGTGCTTTCGACGTCGATCCGGCGCTGTTCGGGGCCGCCGAACGGCATGCGTCGGTGACCACCAAGGATGCCCGCACCGCCTTCGAGCTGGGAATGACCCGCGGCGCCTTGGAGCGCCGGCTGCCCGTTCTCGGCATCTGTGGCGGCCAGCAGCTGCTGCACGTGGCGCTCGGCGGCACGCTGATCCAGCACATTCCGGACGAGGTTCCAGGCGCGTTGGCTCACGAACAGTCCAATCCGCGCGATGAGCCCGGACACATCGTACGGATTTTGCCCGGAACGCTGCTTCACCGGATCGTGGCTGCCGACGAACTGGCGGTGAACAGCGCACATCATCAGGCGGCGAAGGACGTTCCGCTGGGCGTACGGATCGGCGCCGTCGCCGAGGACGGGATTATCGAGGCCATCGAAGCGCCCGACCAGGACTTTTGCATCGGTGTCCAGTGGCATCCGGAGTTCCTGTTGTCCGATGGCGACCGGCGACTGTTTGAGGCGTTTGTCGATGCGGCGCGCCGGTAACCCCGAGCCGATCCCCAGCAGCGAGCGCGTCGCCAAGGTGATGGCGCGCGCCGGCCTGTGTTCGCGTCGCGAAGCAGAACAGTGGATTGAAGCCGGCCGCGTCCGTGTCAACGGCCGGGTCCTGACGAGCCCGGCGCTGAACCTTTCGGCCGGGGACGAGGTGCTGGTCGATGGCATGCCGCTGCCGCAGCGGACGCAGGCCCGGCTCTGGCGCTATCACAAGCCGCCGGGCCTGATGACTACCCACAAGGACCCCCAGGGCCGGCCCACCGTGTTCGAGAAGTTGCCGGAAGAGCTGGGCCGCGTGGTTTCGGTCGGCCGCCTCGACCTGACTTCCGAGGGGCTGCTTCTTCTGACCAACGACGGCCGGCTGGCGCGGCACATGGAATTGCCCTCGACCGGCTGGACGAGGCGGTACCGGGTGCGCGTGCACGGCCGCGTCGAGGAGGCGGCACTCGCCGGGCTGGCGTCCGGCATCACCGTCGACGGCATCCGCTACGGCCCGATCGAAGCGGCACTGGAACGGGTGCAGGGATCGAACGCCTGGCTGACGATGGCCCTGCACGAAGGCAAGAACCGCGAGATCCGCCGGGTGCTGATGGCGCTGGGGCTTGACGTTGGCCGGCTCATCCGCATCGCCTATGGGCCCTTCCAGCTGGGAGTCCTCGAGCGCGGCGGCGTCAGCGAGGTCACTGGCAAAGTGATGCGCGAGCAGCTCGGCCGGTGGTGGGAATGACCCGCATCATCGCCGGCAAGCATCGTGGCCGAGCGATCACGGTGCCCGCGACCGGCGCGGTGCGGCCGACCGCAGACCGGGTGCGCGAGGCCCTGTTCAACATCCTGACGCATGGCATCGACTGGGCAGGCTTCGACGGGATCAGCATACTCGACGTGTTCGCCGGCAGCGGCGCCTGTGGCCTCGAGGCGCTGTCGCGGGGAGCGGTGCATGCCACCTTCATCGATCACGATGCGAGCGCGCTGATGGCGATCCGGCGCAATGCCGCGGCCATCGGCGAGGCGCGCACGGTGGCGATGCTGAAGCTCGATGCCACGCGGTTGCCCCCGCCGGCCGGTGCCGCCTGCGCGCCGTGCGCTCTCGCCTTTCTCGATCCACCCTACGAGAGCGGGCTGGCGACCCCGGCGCTGCATGGACTCGCGATGCGCCGCTGGCTGGCTTCGGGTGCGCTCGCCGTGGTGGAGGTCGCGGCGCGTGAGCCGCTGGGCCTCCCGCCCGAGTACCGGCTGCTCGACGAGCGCGTGTATGGAGCGGCGCGGCTGGTGTTCCTGCGCGTCGGCGAGCCGGCTACCAGCGCAGCGTCATCCGACCCCGGCTGACCTCGTAGCCGCGCAGGCGAGCGAGAAAGCTCGTTCCGAGGAGGGACACATCCATCGGCAGCCGGCTGACGGAGGCGCGCACGTCGCGAACCACGAGATCGCCGATGCGCACCTCGTCCAGCACCACCGGCGCCGCGCGGACGATGCCGCCCGGAGTACTGTAGAGCTCGGTGAAGCTGCGCTCGCCGAGCCGCAGTCCCAATCGCTCGGCATCGTCGGCACTCAGCACGACGTGGCTCGCTCCGGTGTCTACCAGAAAGCGGATCGACCGGCCGTTGACCCGGGCGTCGACCACATAATGCCCGCGGAAATCCGCCTTCAGCGTCAGCTCGCCCGGCGCGCTCGCGATCGGCTGTTGATAAAGGACCCCCGGCAGGGCGGTCAGCAGCCTTTGCACCGAGGCGCCGTCGCCAAGAGCCGCCACACAGAGCAGCACGGCGCAGGAAAAGTTCAGGAGCGTGCGGAGCATGCGAGCAAGTCAGGCGGCATGTATAACCCGGGCGAGGAACATCCATGCTCAATATGGTCAATTTTGTGGCAGATGCCATCGCTCTCACCACAAAGTCTCACCAAAGCGAAGAGAATACTCTGTTGTCATTGCGAACCCGCGCATCGGGTGAAGCAATCCAGTTTCACAGCAAGTTACGGATAGTGGATTGCTTCGCTGCGCTCGCAATGACAGGTTTCACTGGCCGCTACCGTCCCAACCCCCGTTAACGGCAAGTTTTCGACACTCAGCTTCGCCCGAACAGCTTTTCGATATCGGCCCGCTTCAATTCCACCCACGTCGGCCGGCCGTGGCTGCATTGTCCCGAATGCGCGGTGGCCTCCATCGCCCGCAGCAGGGCGTTCATCTCCTCGATCGAAAGTTTGCGGCCGGCGCGCACGCTGCCGTGGCACGCCATGGTGGCGCAGATGGCGCTCAAGCGTTCGCGCAGCGCCAGCGCTTCATCGAGCTGGGCGAAATCTTCCGCCAGAT
>DAIQPV010000091.1:0-10121 GCA_036787145.1 Rhodospirillales bacterium | reverse complement strand
AGGCGATGATCGAGTACCTTCCGGGCGAGTCCAATTCGCCCCTGTTTGGGGGCAATTCAAATTGGCGCGGGCCCATCTGGCTGCCGGTTAACTACCTGCTGATCCAGTCGCTCGAAAAGTTTCACCGCTTTCTCGGCGACGATTTCCGGGTGGCGGCGCCCTGTCTCGGCGGCCGGGAACTGACCCTCAACGAGATCGCGACGCTGATCGCCGAGCGCGTCGTCGACCTGTATCGGCGTGACCAGAATGGACAGATCCCGGCGCTGCAGGGAAGGCCGCCTTTTCAAGGCGACCCGCACTGGCAGGAGCCATTGCTGTTCTTCGAGTACTTCCACGCCGACACCGGGCAGGGACTCGGCGCCTGTCATCAGACCGGCTGGACCGGCCTTCTCGCCAATCTGGTGACGCGGCGCTATCGCCGGGACATCCCCAGCTACTGGAGCCGGAGCAAGCCGGCCCCCCGCGCCGCCGAATAGATGCTGCGGACGATGCGCAGCGGCGGCGTCGCAAGCGCGCCGGCCACCACCAGCCGTCCCTTCCCGTTCGCCCTCCTCGTTGTCTACGCCACCGCCTTGCTGCATGGCCTGGCGCTGGTGAGCTTTCCGGCGCTGAGCGCGGTGCTGACCCGCGCTTACGGCCTGACCGATGCGCAATACGGCGCGAGCTTTCTGCCGCAGGTCGCCTGTGCGGTGCTGGGCGCGGTGCTGGGCGGCGGACTTGCCCGAAGCCTCGGGCTTCACCGCTTGCTCGCCTTGTCGCTGCTGGCCGCGGCGGGCTCGCAGGCGTTGCTGGCGCTGGTCGGGTTGGTCCCTGCCAGCTGGCTGTTTGCCTGCGTGTTGTCGGCAGCGGCGGCTCTCGGCTTGGGCTTTGGCCTCTCGGGCGCCCCGATCAACAGCTATCCTCGCCTCTTCTTCCCCCGATGGGCACACACCGCGGTCGTCGCCGCCCATTCGATGGTGGGTCTTGGCCTCGCTGCAGGTCCGCTGCTGGCGGCACAGCTTGTCGCGGCCGGGCACTGGCCGGCCTATCCGATCCTGCTGGCCGGGCTTGCCCTGGGACTGGTCGCGGCGGCAATCTCCTCCCCGCTGCAGTCCGGCGAAGCGTTGGTGTCTGTCGGCGCGCAGGGCTTGCGCGAGCGGCCGGCGGCGAGGCCGGCGTTCTGGCTGTTTGTTGTCATTCTCGCGGTCTACGCCGTCGCCGAGGGGACGTTCTCGAGCTGGGTGGTGATCTTCCTGCGCGACGCTCGCGGTCTGTCGGAAACCACGGCCAACTGGGCGCTATCGGCGTTCTGGGGCGCCCTGGTGTTCGGCCGGCTGGCAATCTCCGCACTGGTCGCCCGGGTTTCGCCAGCAAAGCTCTGGGTGACATTGCCGCTGCTGATGATCGCAGCGTTCCTGCTGGTGCCGGCGACCTCGGGGCCCGCCTCGGGAATTGCGCTGTTCGCGTTCGCCGGCCTCGCCTGCTCCGGCTTCCTGCCGCTCAGCATCACGCTGGCGTCCCATCGCTTTCCGCACGATGTGGCGTGGGTATCCTCGATGATGGTGGCCGCCTTGATGCTCGGTGTCGGCATCGGCTCGTTTGCTGTCGGCATGCTGCACGAAACCCTGTCGTTCGACGACCTGTACCGGTGGTCGGCGCTTTACCCGGTGATCGTGCTGCTGCTCGCCGCAGCGGCGCTGCGAAGCGAACGACGCAGGGGGCGTGCCTGAAGCCGGGGATCGCCGGAGCTGCGGCGCACCGGCGAACCGGCTTCGGTCAATCGCGCGCCCGCTTGTTGGCGATGGCCCGCTCGTAGGCTTGCAGATACAGATGGGCGCTGTGCTCCCCCGAGAAGTCTTCCGCCATCGCCGATGCGATCATCTTTCGCATGTGGTCCTTGCGATCGTAGTAGGTGCTGACCGCCCAGCCGACCGTGTCGTACACGGCATTCGCGCTGGGCTCCGAGAATTTGAAGCCGGTCCCCTCCCCCGTGCGTTCGTCATACTGCTTCACCGTATCGTTCAGCCCACCCGTCGCCCGGACGATCGGCAGGGTGCCATACCTCAGTGAATACATCTGATTGAGGCCGCAGGGCTCGAAGCGCGACGGCATGAGGAAGAAGTCGGCGCCCGCCTCGACCCAGTGGGCCAGTTCCTCGCTATAGCCAATATAGCTGCCGATCCGGTCCGGATACCGGCCGGGCAAGTGGCCGAAAACCCATTCGAGGCCCTTGTCCCCGCTGCCGAGGATCGCAAACTGGACCTGCATATCGCCCACGATCCGCTCGATGGACTGGGCGAGGAGGTCGAGCCCCTTCTGCAGCGAGAAGCGGCTGACGACGCCGATCAGGGGGACATCGGCTCTCTCTTCCAGCATCAGGCGGCGCTGCAGCTCCCGTTTGCAGACGGCTTTCCCCTCCAGGCCCACTCCATCGCCGAACCGGGCCGGGATCAGCGGGTCGGTCGCGGGGTTCCATTCATCGTCGTCCACCCCGTTGATGATCCCCCAATAGTCTCCTCCCTTTCTGCTCAGACAGTCGGCGAGACCTTCGCCGCCCTCTGCCGTGCGGGTCTCGGCTGCGTAGGTGAGGCTCACGGTGGTCACCAGGTCGGCGTAATACAGGCCGCCTTTGAGAAAATTGATCTCGCCGAAGTCTTCGAACTTCTCCTCGGTAAAGTTCGACCACTGCAGCCCGAGATAATCGCAGTCGGCAGCCGGCCATTTCCCCTGGTGGGCAAGGTTGTGGATGGTGAGGACACTGGCGGCGGCCCCGAGAACCGGGTCGTTCCAGTGCCAGATCTTCAGATAAGCCGGCGCCAGCGCCGTCGGCCAGTCGTGCGCATGAACGATATCCGGTGCGAACCCCATGTCGCGGCAAAGCTGCAGAGCCGCGCGCGTGAAGAACCCGAACCTGCATCCGTTATCGCTGTACTTCTCCAGGTCTCGGTCGTGATAGAGACCGAAGCGGTCGAAATATTTGTTGGACTCTATGAAATAGAACTGAGTTCCGGCGTATGTCGCCGTATCGACAGCAGCCCACTCCTCGGTGTTTCCCATCCACACCCCGAGACAATTGAGAAACGGTTGCAGGCTGAATTTCGTCAGATCGATCTCGGAATACTTCGGCAGAACGACGACTACCTCGTGTCCGAGGGCGCGGAGCGCCTTGGGAAGAGCACCGGCGACGTCCGCCAGCCCCCCTGACTTGACGAACGGAACGGCTTCGGAAGCGAGAAGCAGGATTTTCAACGGCGAGATCGGTCGGGGCATCTTGTAGCCTCGTCGCAGGGCAGTCCGGACAACGTGCAGGCATCACTGTCCGACGCACGCATAGCGCACGCCGCAACAGCCAGCCACAACCAAGTGTTCATCGCATCTTTGTCGCCTTGGGCACATCTCCGGATTCCCGGTCACCCCCCGGCTGGCTCGTCGCCCAGGATCAGGCCGGCGGGGAGGGATTCCCCAAACAGGCCCAGCCGCTCCGCGGCAGGAACGGGGACAAACCCCCGCAACCGGGCGGTCCTGACCGGGGCAACGCCGGCCTTCTCCAGCCGGTCCGCGATCCTTGACCGCAGGGAGGGGGCCACATCGAGACCACGATCGCCCACAACCCGTGCAGCCCGAAGGAAGAGCGTCTGCAGCTCGGCCAGCTCGGCCGCCTTCCAATCGAGGCCCGAGAAGGCGTCGTAGGCCTGCTCCACCATCGTCGGCGAGACAACGGCTTCCTGTCCGGCATAGACCGGCGCGCGGCTCAGCAGTGATGCCAGTGCCGCCAGGTACGGCGCACAGTGCCCGCCGCTGCGTGCGAGGTCTGCGGCCACCTCGATAAATCGCCGGATCAGCTCCGCCTTGGTCTCCGGGCCGATGCGCTCCAGGGATCCTGCGAGGCGGATCAGCTCCGGTGCCGGGCTCTTCTGTCGCCGGATGTTGTCGAGTTCGCCAGACAGCACCCACTCCTGTCGCTCCTGCGAGAGGCCGCCCGCGACCCGCCTCCAAAGGATATATTCCTGCAGCTTGACGCGTTTGTTCGGAAAACTGAGGCGGCCGAAGGTCGTCTCCCACAGGGTGTCGATGCGTTGCTCGTCCGACGCCGCGCCGAAGCCGGGACGCAGCAGGAATCCTGCTAGTATGAGCCAACTCTCCTCATGCTCGACCGATTGCCGCCGCTGAGCGGCGCAGGCTTCCACGGCCGGCCACAGCGCGCGGACAAGAGGGCCGTTCCAGTCGCCCTTCGCCAGCCCAAGGATTTTCTCCAGGTTCTGGACCACGCGCGCGGCGGTCAGCTTGTCCCGTGGCCGCAGGGGCTGGGACAGTAATGACGCGATTCTTTCCCGGGCGGCGGCCAGGGAGGCCGGCCCAACGTTGAGCTCCACCGCGACGGGTTCGCTCGCGGTGTTCCCCGATGCCGATGCTACCGGATCGGCCTGAGTGTGCCGGCGCAGGTCGAAATCCAACGGCAGCGACTGGCGGATGCGCGGGTGCGTGCTCCGGCAGGAGACCTGCAGCAGACCAAGCTCGTTCAGCCGCGTGGTCAACACCACAGGAATCGATCGCTCGGCCATCCGCTGTGCCTTACCGACCCGCGCGATCGCCTGTAACGGCGGCAGCGGCCGCAGGCCGTCGGTTCCGGACAGCAGGTCGCCGGCCTTGCTGTCATCGTGGCGGGTGGAGATGTAGGTTTGAAATCGGACCGGACGATTGATCCGCAGCTCGAGCGGAAGGTTGCTGATCTCGAAGATCTCTCCGGCGCCAGCACCATGCGGCAGAATGCAAACGAGCGCCGGCTCCGGTTTCTTTTCGCCCTCGGCCGCGGCTTTGCCGAAGGCTTCGACGAAAACCGCATGAGCCGAGCCGGCCTTGATCCGCCGCCCGGCGTTTCGGTGCGCCAGCCTGCCAAAGTGCGCAGCGCCGCGCGCGACGGCAAGATCGGGCTCGCCGCTGACCAGCGCCGCTGGCGGGGGGCCTTCCTGCCACTTCCCGATCTCGCCGCAGAGCCGCTGTCGCAAAGGCCGGGGAGAGAGCGAGCCACCATTGAACAGGACGGCGTCGATCGGGGGGCGATCTCGCAGGAACAGGGCGAGATGGCGGGTAATCGCCGTGTCGGTCGCGTAAGGAAGGCCCAATTCCCTGAGGCCGAGCTGGGTGCGCCGGACACGTGCGTCGGCGGCGCACTCGGGGAAAAACCCATCGAGCAGGAGACGGTCGATCTCTGCCCGTGTGATCCGCGCCGAGCGCGCCTCGGTGATCAGGCTCGAGCTCCGGCCGGGAACGGAGACGGAGAACGCCTCGTCAGGGGGCCCCTCGCTGGACAGGGCGAGTTCCTTGATCTCCCGGCACCGCGCGACGAGATAGTCCCACGGTGAGCCGGATACCCTGGCATCACCGTCAACCAGTCGCGGCTCCGCCAGGTGGGCCAGAGCCAGATCGATGTTGTCGCCGCCCAGAAGGATGTGGTCGCTGACCGCCACGCGCTCGATCTCTGGCGTTCTCGCCGTGGGCTGAACCTTAAACAGGCTGAAATCGGAAGTACCGCCGCCGACATCTACAACCAGGACGTGCCTATTGCCACCGCCATCGCCGGGAAGATGGTTCCACAGATCCGTCCCCTGATCGTGTTCTTCGAGCCAGCGATAGAAGGCTGCCTGCGGCTCCTCCAGCAGGCGGACGGTGTCCGGAAAGCCGGCTTCGTGCGCCGCGGCAAGGGTTAGACGCTGCGCCGCCGCGTCAAACGAGGCCGGAACGGTAACCGTGATGTCCTGGGCATCGAACGCGGCGTCGCCGCCGGACGTGGCGTATCTCTCGTTCCATGCCGCCCGAAGATGGCCAAGGATCAACCCGGCCGCCTGAACGGGAGAAATCTTCTCCTGCGGAGAGATATCCTCCGATCCCCAGGGCAGAAACGGCGCCTCGCGATCGACCGAGTGGTGGCAAAGCCAGGACTTGGCCGAATGGATCACCCGGCCCGGGGCTTCCTGCGCCTTCTTTGCGGCGAGCACGCCTGCGATCCATCGTCCCCGGCCGAGCGAAACTTCCCGCACCTGGGCGGCAATGGCGTCTTCCGGAAGATAAAGGAATGAGGGAAGCGTGGGCCGACGCACAAGCGTTGCGTACGAGTGCAACTGCGGGATCGTTAGCACCTCGGACGCCCCGTCCCGCTCGATCGGGGCGAACGCCATCGCGGAGTTGGTGGTGCCGAGGTCGATGCCGATGCTGACCCGGGGAGTTCCCATACAGGGTAAGGTGCCCTATTCCGTCCGCACCCGGAATTCAACTTTCCAGCGGCGATCGGATTTGGTGTGCTTCATCCACAGTTCCAGCGTGCCGAGCTCGGTCACGGTCGCGTTGATCTGCACCGGGACCGCCTCTCCAGGCGGGAAGCCGTCGAGCGACGGCAGATCAACCTCGAGCAGACTGGTTTCCTCCAGCGCGCTCTCGGCATCCGGAAGGATCTGCCCGGCGGTATCACCGCTGCGCACCTCCGACGAGAAGAACCGGAAGTCGGTCGGCTGGCCGGTGATCAGCCCGAACTCCTGGCCCTCGATCAGCAGGTCCGATCCCTCCTCCATCCCCTGCGGCACCACGCACAGCGCCTTGACCCGCGGCTTGAACCCCGGCACCGCCGGCATCGAGGTCTCCAGTCCGATGTAGTACGAACGGGCGGCTCCGGCCTTGATGCGGAGCCCCTTGCCGGTCGCCCGGTTGCGGCCGTAGAGCGAGGCGCCCTTGGCCACCGCCAGGTCCGGCTGAAAGCCTTCGAGTTCGCGGACGGGATGCTCCTCGTTCCACGACGTCAGCAGATCGAGGATGCGCCGGCGGATCGGTTCGGCCCGGAACACGCCGCCGTTGAACAGCACGGCGGTCGGCATGAGCAGCTCTGCGGACTGGGCCTTGTCGCCGACCAGGCGGCTCAAGGCCTCGCTCGCCTGAACGTTGCCGAGACTGCGGTGCAGGAAGCGGGCGAGATGCTTGCTGACCACCGGATCTGCAGCATAAGGCAGGCCGAATTCCTGCAGCCCCGAGCGACGGGCCTCCTTCGGCAGGTCGCTCGCGGCGGTCAGCGGGAAAAATCCCTCCAATACCACCTGCTCGAGCGTCGCCCGATCGAGCTTCGTCGATACGGTCCCCGCAAGCAGACTGGAGCCGCGGGACGGCAGCGCGATCGGCGCCTCGGCAATCGCGCCGTCTTCCAGCATCGTCACCTTGGCTTTCGAAGCGGCGTGAACGAGAGCGAGAAACTGCCAGTGGTCGATCGACTTGCCTTCGGCTTCCAACGCCGCTTGCAGCGTGTAGGCCAGCGCCAGGTCCATGTTGTCGCCGCCCAGCAGGATGTGCTCGCCGACGCTGATCCGTTCCAGCTCCAGGTCGCCCTCGCGGTCGGCGACGGCGATCAGGCTGAAGTCGGCGGTGCCGCCGCCGACGTCGCAGACGAGGACAATATCGCCTGGCCTGACCTGGGACCGCCATTCCCGACCGGCCTGCGCCGTCCAGGCGTAGAACGCCGCCAGCGGTTCCTCGAGGAGGGTCACCTTACCGAGCCCGGCGGCGGCCGCCGCCTCCGCGGTCAGAGTGCGGGCAACTTCGTCGAACGACGCAGGCACGGTGAGGACGACCTGGCACTCGGGAATTTGCCAGTCCCGCCCCTCACGGTGCTCGGCATAGAGGATGCCTTCCCGGAGGTGTTCGAGATAGAACCGCGAGCACTCGAACGCCGAAAGCTTCGCCTCCTTGATCGACGATTTCCACGGCAGCACCGGCTGCCGCGGATCGATGTGTGGATTGGACAGCCACGACTTGGCCGACGTGATGAGACGATCGGGAACCAGCGCGCCGTGATCGCGCGCAAAGGATCCGACGACCGCCTCGATGTCGCGGTCCTTGGCCCACGGCAGAGCGCAGGCCTCGCGGGGAAATTCGTCGGGATGCGGGATATAGAGCGCCGACGGCAGGGTCGGTTTCTCGCCGATCTTGTTCGGACCGAGGATTTGCGTCACGTCGACGACCTCGGTCTCGTCGCTCTCCAGATCGGTGAGCGCAACCGCGCTGTTGCTCGTCCCGAGATCGATGCCGAGACTGTACTTGGGCGTCATGAGCAGAGATGCCTGTGTGATTTGCAGAGGGTGATTTGCAGAGGTGTGTCATTTGCCGCGGAGGGCGTCTCAGGATCGAAAACGCGCGCTCACTTGAGGTCCACCTCGGCGGGTGCGATCGTCGGCAGCCGGTCGTCGGCGGCCTTCAGCGCCCGCGGCAGCTTGACCCACTCGGCTCGCCAGCCGCGGTGGACGAGCGTTCCGGTGAACGGCGCCTCTCCGGAAATCGCGCCGGTCAGGCGATAGTCGTCGGCGGCAAATCCGGCCGGGACCTCCACACGCGCGCCCTCGCGCTCGTCCCGAACGGGCCGGATGCCGAAATGCTCGGCCAAGGCGGCTTTGCACCCCTCGTGGACGACCCGCGCCGCAGCCCCCACCTGAGCGTCGGCATAGGGCGTTATGTCGTCCATCAGAAAGTCGACCAGCCGGCCGCGCTCCTGAAACGTCGCGAGAAAGCTGACGACTTCGGCGTCCGCCCGGTTGGCAACTTCGGGAAAGGCCGCCGACTCGGCTGCGGCCGGGGCCGCGGCCTGGGCGGATGTCTCGACGGTTCCGCTCCGGCTGGCGAGCAGCGCCAGGAGCACGACGACCGCGACCGCGACGGCGGCAACCGACAGTTCCCAGTGGTAGGCGCTCACCTCGGGCACGAGGGCCAACGCGGTCAGCGCGACCAGGACAACTGCAGCAAGAATCGACACAATACGCATCTGGCAAGATATCCCGCAGTTTTTCGTAGCGGCGCAGGCGCTGCTGTTGGCCGCGCTCGAGGGTCAAAGGCCACAGCCCAGTGGATTTCGCAAGTTACAAACACACCGAAGGAGCGATGCCCCCTCACCGGCCGGACCGCAATGGGCACGGAAAAATCGCGCTCGGCGCGCGAACACTCAGCCTATCCGTGAAGTGTCCGGCTACCTGTGAAGAGTGCGGGCCGGTTCGGAATATCCGCTCCTGCGAACCTGGGAGATCGCCTGCTGATACAGCCGCTGCCAGCCCAGATGGCGCAGCCGCGCCTCGATCAGGGCCTCGATGGCGGCAACGTCGGTCGGCCCGCCTTCGATGAAGCCAAGGTCGTTGGCCAGGAGATGGCCGGCCGTGCTGTCGAGGAAATCCCGGACTTCCAAGGAACTCAGGGCGAAGATGTGGGCCAGCGCCTTGCTGGCCATCACCCAGACCGATCGGGCGTCATAGCCGTTCTGCGCGCTGATCGCCCAAAAACCTGCGGACGGATCCTTTGTCGGCAAGACGATTTGAGTCATCGCTGTTCCGGCCGTCCGTGCATTGTCAAAGTCGAAAGCGTTTTCCCGCAAACAACGGGAGAGGCGAACCGACAATCGGACGCGCCGCAGCTACAACCGCGCTCACCGCTCCTGCGCCGATAGTGCGCAAGGCGTTGACCCTACACGAAACAAGAGCGAAAAGACACCCAGCTCCCCATGGACCGCGAAGAAAAACGGCCCTGGTGGAAAGGCCTGGCGCGGCGAGCGGGCCTTCAATTCTGCGCGCCGGGCGGCGCACCAAAGGTCAGGCCACCGCGACCTTCCGCACCTTTGTCGCCGGCAAGTAGGCCTGGCGGCAGTGCGTCTCGCAATAGGGTTTGCCAGGCACAGCGGCCGCGCCGCAGAAGTGCACCTGGGCGCTATCGGAGGTGCTGAGCGGCCAGCTGCACATGCCCGCGCCAAGCCCGTCCAGGCGGACGACGCTCTCCCCCTCCGATTGATCGGCCGGCGTTGGCCGACGCTTGGCGAGCTGGAGGCGAAACGCCTTGCCGATCACGGCGTTCTTGGTCACGCTCAGGCGACGGCCGATTTCGCTTGCGCAGATCCCCTCGTTCCACAATGTGATGAGTATCGCCGTCCGCTCCGGTGTCCATTCTCGTGTCATCAGCTCAAGCCCCGCCCACATGCGACAAAGACGGTTCCCTCTCTCTTCGCGACCACGAAGATAGAAGATAAGAACGACAGTATGTTACGACACCTTCCTCATACAGTACACGAGGAATTGTCGCTGTCGCTCTGATGACCGGGGGTGATTTCGCGCTGTGCGCCAATTGCCACA
>DAIQPV010000090.1:0-10136 GCA_036787145.1 Rhodospirillales bacterium | reverse complement strand
GTCCGCCGTTGGGAAGCGGCGCGCCCTGCCAGCCCCGCTGCGCCGGCTTTTCGAGCGCGTCGAGACGCCTGGCGATAGAGGTCGCGGTCGCGGTTGCCTTCTCCGCATCGGCGATCAGCAGCGGGTCGAGCGCCGCCGAGATCGCCGCCTGTTCGAGGACGGCCAGCGGCAGATGTTGCGCGAGGCGCTCCAGCAGTCCCTTGACGACCCGCGCCTCCTCCGCCAGCTCTCGCAGGTGGCTGGCGGCGATCTCCTCGCCGCTGAAGCTGCGGAAGACGGCGCCCTCGTCGATGGCCGCGGCGAACAGGTATTCCTGAAGGGCCGCGTCGTCCTTGAGATACACTTCGGAGCCGCCGCGCTTCGCCCGGTACAGCGGTGGCTGGGCGATGTAGAGGAAGCCGCGCTCGATCAGATCCGGCATCTGCCGGAAGAAGAACGTCAGCAGCAGCGTGCGGATGTGGCTGCCGTCGACGTCGGCGTCGGTCATGATGATGATCTTGTGGTAGCGGCATTTGTCGGCGTCGAAATCCTCGCGGCCGATGCCGGTGCCGAGTGCCGTGATCAGCGTGCCGATTTCCGCCGAACCGAGCACCTTGTCGGGTCGCGCCCGCTCCACGTTGAGGATCTTGCCTCGTAGCGGAAGGATCGCCTGATTGGCGCGGTTGCGCGCCTGCTTGGCCGAACCGCCGGCGGAATCGCCCTCGACCAGAAACAGCTCGCTCTTCGCCGGATCGCGCTCCTGACAGTCCGCCAGCTTGCCCGGCAGCGAGCTGATGTCCAGGGCCCCCTTGCGCCGGGTCAGTTCCCGCGCCTTCCGCGCGGCTTCCCGCGCGACCGCCGCCTCGACGATCTTCGCGATCACCTTCCTCGCATCGCCGGGGTTCTCCTCAAGCCAGCGATCGAGATGCTCTCCGACCAGCGCCTCGACCACCGGCCGAACCTCCGAGGAGACCAGCTTTTCCTTGGTCTGCGAGGAGAACTTCGGATCCGGAACCTTCACTGAGAGTACGCAGGTCAGCCCTTCGCGGGCATCGTCGCCGGCAATCGTCGCCTTTTCCTTCTTGGCGACGGCCGTGGCGGCATAGGCCTGAACGGTGCGGGTCAGCGCACCACGAAAGCCGGCCAGGTGCGTACCGCCATCCTTCTGTGGAATGTTGTTGGTAAAGCACAGCATCGTCTCGTGATAGCTGTCGTTCCACTGCAATGCCACCTCGACGGCAATGCCGTCGCGCTCGCCGCGGAGCGTGATCGGACTTGGCGTCAGCACCGCCTTCGAGCGGTCGAGGTAAGCGACAAAGGCGGCGAGGCCACCCTCGTAACAGAGATCGACCACCTGCGGCGTTACCGACCGCGCATCGGTCAGCCGCAACCGGACACCGGAATTCAGAAACGCCAGCTCGCGCAGCCGGTGCTCCAGGGTCGCAAAATCGAACTCGGTCTTGGTGAACACCGATGGCGAGGGCAGGAAGGTGAGCTGGGTGCCGGTGGCCGGCTTGCCGTTGGGGGCGTCGGGCGCATCACCCACCACGGCAATCGGTGCCTCGGCTTCGCCCAGCCGGAAGCGGATGAAGTACTCCTTGCCGGAGCGCCAGATGCGGAGATCGAGGCGGTCCGAGAGGGCATTGACGACCGAGATGCCGACCCCATGCAGGCCGCCCGAGACCTTATACGAATTCTGATCGAACTTCCCGCCGGCGTGCAGCCGCGTCATGATCACCTCGGCGGCGGAAACGCCTTCCTCGTGGTGCATGTCCACCGGAATGCCGCGGCCGTTATCGGTGACGGTCACCGAGCCCTCGGCATTGAGCTGCACTTCCACCGTGTCGCAATATCCGGCGAGCGCCTCGTCGATAGCATTGTCGACGGCCTCGTAGACCATGTGGTGCAGGCCGGACCCGTCATCGGTATCGCCGATGTACATCCCCGGCCGCTTGCGCACAGCGTCGAGGCCGCGCAGGACCTTGATCGACGCGGCACCATAGGCTTCGGCGGCATCGCCCATGTCGATCGCGGTCATTGCTGCGTCCTTATTGGATGCTCAGGCATCGAAGTCACCATTACCCTCCGCCGTCGCCTGCGGATCCTTCAGGAAAACGACCTGCCCTGTTGCGCCCAAAGGGCGAAACGGCAGCGGATCGCAGCCGGCATACCAGGTTTGTGCGGTCAGGCTGCCGACCGCCTCGAACACCGCCCGGCGGTGCCGATCGTCGAGATGGGCGATCACCTCGTCGAGCAGCAGGAGAGGACCTGCGTTGCGCTCGCGCCGGTGGAGTCGCGCGCTCGCAAGGACGATCGCGATGAGCAGCATTTTCTGCTCGCCCGTCGAGCAGGCTTCTGCCGGCCGGCCCCGCGCCAGGTGAACGACGCTGAGGTCCGACCGGTGCGGCCCGATCGCGGCCCCGCCGCTCTGCCTGTCCTTCTCCCGCGAGCGGGTCAGCTCGGCGCGCAACCGATCTTCCACCGCAAGCGCCGGTGCATCGTCCAGCCAGCTTTCGACCGGCCCGCGCACGCCAATGGTGGCGCTTGGGAAGCCGTCCACCGCCGCCTCGGCAATCGCCGACAACCGGGCGATGGTGTGTTTGCGGGCGGCGGCTACGGCAACGGCCTGTTCGGCCATCGTCGCCTCCAGCGCATTCAGCCAGAGGCCATCGGGATTGTCGCCGCGAAGCACCGCGGAGCGCTGCTGCATGGCCCGCTCATAAGCGGCGACGCGGCTGGCGTGAGCCGGGTCCACACTCCACACCAGACGATCGGTAAACCGTCGCCGGGCGGCGGGTGCGTCGGTGAAGAGGCGATCCATGTCCGGCGTCAGCCACATCACGGCGGCGGCATCCGCGAGGCGGCCGCGGTCGCGCACCGTCTGTCCGTCGATGCTGATCTGCCGGCGTTCCCGGCCACCGGCGGCGGCGAAGTTGGTGTGGATATCGCTCGGCCCGGCGGCGGCGTGCAGCCGGGCCCGGACCGACCAGCCACCGGCCGTTCCCGCGGCATCCGTACGGAGGATTTCCGCCATCCGCGCCCCCCGCAAGCCGCGTCCCGGAGTCAGCAGCGACAGCGCCTCGAGGAGGCTGGTCTTGCCCGCGCCGTTAGGCCCGAGCAGGACGACCGCAGCCGCCTGGAGGTCGAGCGCCAGGGCCCGATGACAGCGGAAGTTCCGCAATGCCAGGTGCGAAACGGCGAGCGAACCCAGAACCGGTGGCGTCTCGCACCCCACCCGGAATGCCGTATCCAGAATCAGAGACTCCGATCAGTCGGCCGAAGCCATGCTTCTCACACGCGCATCGGCATCAGGACATAAATGGCGCTGCGATCGCCCAGTTCGTGCAGGATGGTGGGCGAGGCGGCGTCCGCCATCGACAGGCGCGCACTCTCGCCGCCAATCTGCTCGGTGATATCGAGAAGATAGCGGGAGTTGAAGCCGATCTCCATGGCGTCGCCGTCATAGCGCACCTCGAGTTCCTCGCTGGCGCTGCCGTGTTCGGGACTGCTCGCCGAAAGTTCGAGGGTGCCATTGGCGACCTTCAGCTTGACCGCACGGGAGCGGTCGCTGGAGATGGCGGAGACGCGGTCCACCGCATTCTTAAAGTCGCGGCACACCACATCGAGCTGGTTCTCGTTGTTTTCGGGAATCACCCGCTCGTAATCGGGGAACGTGCCGTCGATCAGCTTCGAAGTGAGCAGCGCCGGGCCGACGCTGAAGCGAATCTGGGTCTCCGAGATCGCCAGCAAGACGTCCTCGCTGGCCTCGTCAATCACCTTGCGCACCTCAGCGATGGTCTTCCGCGGAATGATCACGCCCGGCATTCCGGCGGCACCGTCCGGAACCGGCATCTCGACCCGCGCCAGGCGGTGCCCATCGGTCGCAACCGCGCGCAGGACATCGACGCCGTTCTCCTGCACAACATGCAGGTAAATGCCGTTCAGATAGTAGCGCGTCTCCTCGGTGGAGATGGCAAAGCGCGTCCGGTCGATCAGCAGTTGCAGTTCCCCGGCGGGAAGCCCGAACTGGAACGGCAGCGCGCTTGAGGTCAGCGCCGGGTAGTCTTCGATCGGCAGACAGGCCAGAGTGAAGCGCGAACGGCCACAGCGCAGGATCAGCCGCTCGCCGCCCTCTTCCGACTGCAGCTCGATCTGAGAGCCGTCGTTCAGCTTGCGCACGATATCGTAAAGCGTGTGCGCCGGAACCGTGGTGGCACCAGCGGTTGCCACTTCTGCCGCGGCCGATTCGACGATCTCCAGGTCCATGTCCGTGGCCGTCAGCCGCAGCTCGCGGTCCTCCGCCTGAAGCTTGACATTTGATAGAATCGGTATGGTGTTTCTACGCTCGACCACGCTCTGCGCGTGGCTGAGAGATTTGAGAAGGTGAGCGCGTTCTATCGTAACTTTCATCGCGTCTGATGATCCGAGCTGTGGCCGGCGCGGCCCGCCGATGTGCGGATGGCCCCCTGAAGCAACACCAGCCTTTGCGCCACCGACCGACCGACCGACGGGTGAGTGCGCCGCCGGACTAATCAGTATATCAAAGCGCCCTCAAGCAGGTAGCGATTTCCTGAAGAGAGAGGTGACGCCGCCTAGCCTTGCAGCATGCGTTTGAGAAGTTCCAGATCCTCGGCGAACGCAGCATCCCCGTCGCGAAGTTCTTCCACCTTGCGAACAGCATGCATCACCGTGGTGTGGTCCCGACCGCCGAACTTCCGGCCAATCTCCGGCAGAGAGCGTGAGGTGAGCTGCTTCGCAAGGTACATCGCCACCTGCCTCGGGCGGGCGATCGAACGAGCCCGCCGCGCCGAGTACATATCGGCGAGGCGGATGTTAAAGTGGGCGGCAACCTGCTTCTGGATATCGTCGATCGTGATCCGCCGGTCATTGGCCCGCAACAGGTCGTGCAGAACCTCCTGCGTCGTTTCAACCGTGATCGCGCGGCCGATCAGTTGCGCATGCGCAACGACGCGGTTGAGCGCTCCCTCCAGCTCGCGCACGTTCGACGTGATTCGATGAGCCAGGAACTCCATGACCTTTTGCGGCACTTCGACATAGAGCTGGTCCGCCTTTGACTGCAGGATGCCCAGCCGCAATTCGTACGTCGTCGCATGAATATCGGCCACCAGGCCGCAGTTCAGGCGGGACTTCAGCCGTTCCTGCATGCCTTCCAGGTCGGACGGGGACTTGTCGGCGCTGAGCACGATCTGCCGGCCCTGATCCACCAGGGTATTGAAGGTATGGAAAAACTCCTCCTGCGTGGATTCCTTGCCGCTGATGAACTGCACGTCGTCAATCATCAGCACGTTGACCGAGCGGAACTGCTCCTTGAAATCGACCGTGTTCTGGTCTCGCAAGGCGCGGATGAAGCGGTACATGAACTTCTCGGCCGACAGGTAGATCACCGTCCGCTGCGGATCCCGCTTGCGGATGTCCCACGCAACCGCATGCATGAGATGAGTCTTGCCGAGACCGACGCCGCCATAAAGGAACAGAGGGTTGAACGGAACGCGCTTCGCCTCGGCAACGCGGCGCGCTGCTGCATAGGCAAACTCGTTGGGCTTGCCGACGACGAAATGCTCGAAGGTGAACCGCGGATCGAGCGGCGCGCTGATCTCGTTGGCCATGGCTTCGCCGTTTGGCTTGGACATCGTGCTCCCGAGCCCATACATGCCCGGCGTTGCCGGAGTCTTCAGCACATCGACCGGCGCCCGCGCTTCAGCTCCAACGCAGGCAAGGCGATCGGGCTGGACGACGATATCGATGCCTTGCACAGAGGGGTTTTCGCCCCCCCACAGGGCGCGCAACCGGTCGGCGTAGTGGGCGACGACCCAATCACGCATAAACCGCGTGGGCACCGTCATCGTCACGAGCCCTCCTTGCGCACCACGAACCACCATCGGCTTCAGCCAGCTGCGATAAGCAGCCTCGCCGATCTCCGCGCGCAACAAACCGCTGACGCGCTTCCATTGATAATCCAGGGAAGATGCGAACTCAGTATTCATCTCAAATCCATGGTCGTTAGCCGTCTCGCCGCGATGGGCGTCCGGGACAACTTGCAGACGGGAGATGCCGCTTCCATGCATGGGCTGACGCTCGTCAGCCCCGCATTTCTTGAACAGGATTGTTACGGGAAATGAGCATCTGCCGCATTCCCTCGGCCGACAGCACGAACCACTCCGCGGGCTGCCAGCGTCAACCCTCCTGTTCTGCCTTGTCATCGATCGACAAAACCTGGCGCCCTGCCGAAAAAAAAATCAGCCCGGGACCAACAGCTCGGCAACTCCCCACAAGTCCATCCCGACCGCCTCTTCAAGACTTAGCCGGGCTAAAGTCCGATCTAATTTATTGGTGCCCGCCCTGCAGTTAACGCCGCTTGCGCAACGTCGTCCCGATTTCCCAACAAGATATTGCCCGACGAGCCTTATTTACGGCTCTTAAAGGTATACTGAAATTATTTGATCCTGAGAGCTATCCGCCTTCAGATTTGCTCATTCCAGTCAACCTACCGAACTTTAGAGGTGGCCCCTCCCCCACGCAACGTGACCGAATGCAGAACGACAAAAAAAAATCTCTTGACACAATTGCGCAGAAAACTGCGCCGCCAGCATAAGCTGGCGGAGAGCTACTTCACAAATTCGACGGTAGTAACTTTGGTCTCCCGCGCGGCTGAAGCGATTCTCTTATCGCTAAGCCCCGCGCAGGATCATCACGAATGCTCAGGTCGGCATTGCTTTGATGCGTTGTGCCAGCCGCGAAAGCTTACGCGCGACCAGATTGCGGTGAACGACACCCTTGCTCGCTCCTCGCATCAACTCGGGCTGCGCCTCGCCGTAGGCGGCAACGGCCTCGTCTTTGTTTCCTCCGGCAATCGCGCTTTCCACCTTCCGCAAAAAGGAACGGATGCGGGATACGCGCGACCGGTTGACCTCGGTCCGCCTTTTCGTCTGCCGGATTCGCTTCTTTGCTGAAGCGTGCTGTGCCATCTCAAAACCTTCTGCCAACGCCGACGCAAGGGTTGATGCTTGTAGAGACGGACCCTTCGGGCGTCAATCGCAACCCGGCCCCGCCGCGCTTTTTATGCCGCCATGTAGCTCGCCGCCAGCGAGGACCGGAACCCGCGTTCGTTCCGGAACCCCGCCGCGGGACGGCCGATCAGCGATTGCGGAACTGCGGTTTGCGCTTCTCCGCAAACGCGTTCATCCCTTCTTTCTGGTCCTCGATGGCGAAGATCGCGTGGAACATCCGCCGCTCGAACTTCACACCCTCGGCCAGCGTCGTCTCGAACGCCCGGTTGACCGCCTCCTTGTTGATCAGCGCGATCGGCCGGGACAGCCGCGCGATCTTTTCAGCGGCCTTCATCGTCTCGTCCATCAGCTCCGCCGCCGGGACGACACGGGAGACGAGGCCGGAACGCTCCGCCTCTTCCGCCTTCATGTTACGGCCGGTGAGGCACAGGTCCATCGCCTTTGCCTTGCCCACGGCGCGGGTCAGCCGCTGCGTGCCGCCGGCGCCGGGAACCGCACCGATCTGTGCCTCGGGCTGGCCGAAGACGGCGGTGTCGGCGGCAATGATGAAGTCGCACATCATCGCCAGCTCGCAGCCGCCGCCCAGCGCAAATCCCGCCACAGCGGCAATCACCGGCTTGCGGCATTGCGCCGTGCGCTCCCACGCCGACGTGATGAAGTCCTCAAGGTAGCAGTCCATGAAGGACTTGTCCTTCATCTCCTTGATGTCGGCGCCGGCAGCAAAGGCCTTCTCGCTGCCGGTAATGACGATGGCGCCGATCGCCTCGTCGGCCTCGAACGCATCGAGCGCCTGACCAAGCTCGGCGACGAGCTGATTGCACAACGCATTCAACGCCTTCGGCCGGTTCAGCGTGATCACCCCGACCGCACCGCGCGTTTCCGCGATGATCATCTCGTACGTCATGTCCACGTCTCCCTCAGTCCCATTGATTTCCCGGACGGCCTTGCCGATCAGCGCTGCCGGTGGCCGCAATAGAAGGTCGAACGGCCGCTCTGTACGATCCTGCGGATGCCCCCTGTGCGCGCCAGCTGGCAGCGGCATCCGGGACACGGCTCGCCCGGACGCCCGTATACAGCGAAACCATGCTGGAATAAACCGAGTTCACCCGACGGATGGCGGTGATCGCGCAGGCTGGAACCGCCCGCGGCGATCGCCGCCTCGAACACCGCGCGGATGGCGCCCACCAGCCGGGTGATGCCGGCGCGGCTCACCGTTCCTGCCGCCCGGATGGGCGAGAGGCGGGCCCGGAACAGGCTTTCCGAGGCATAGATGTTGCCCATGCCGGCGACCACGCGCTGATCGAGGAGCGCCGCCTTCAGCGGAGCCAGCCTTCCCGCCAGCCGCTCCGCCAGCCAGGACACCGTGAACGCCGGTCCGAGCGGATCGGGGCCAAGCGCGACAAGGCAAGGATGGCGATCGATGTCGGCTGCCGCCACCAGGTCCATGAAGCCGAACCTGCGGGGGTCGTGGAAACGCACCGTGGCGCCGGCGTCGGTCCGCACCACGACGTGATCGTGGGCGGACAGCGGCGGGGGATCGCCGGGGTGCACACAGAACCGCCCGGACATGCCGAGATGGGCCAGCCAGACCTCGTCCGCGTCCAGACGGATCAGGAGATATTTGCCGCGCCGGCCGATACCCTCGACCCGGCGCCCGGTGAGCCGCCGCGCGAAATCCTCGGGCAGCGGGAAGCGCAGGTCGGGGCGGCGCTGCACCACGTCCGCCAGCCTGTGGCCGGCGAGAGCGGGCAGCAGGCCACGGCGCACGGTTTCCACTTCGGGCAGCTCGGGCATGGCGGCAAGCTAGCGCCCTTAGCGGCCTTCCGCTATGGTTCCGCACCATGTCTGATCCAGCCCGCGAGACGAGCAAGCGCGCCTCCCCCGAAACCGAAGAAGCGACCACGCACTTCGGCTTCCGGACCGTCCCTGAAGCCGACAAGCGCTCGCTGGTGGGCGCGGTCTTCAGTTCCGTCGCTTCGCGCTACGACCTGATGAACGACCTGATGAGCGGCGGCATCCACCGCTTCTGGAAGGCAGCCCTGCTGGACTGGCTCAATCCGCGCCCCGAACAGCTGCTGCTCGACGTCGGCGGGGGCACGGGCGACATCGCCTTCCGCTTTCTCGACCGCGGCGGCGGCGGCGCCCTCGTCGTCGACATCAACCGCGAGATGCTTGCCGTCGGGCGGGACCGGGCGATCGACCGCGGCCACCTGCGCGGCCTCGACTGGGTCTGCGGCGACGGCGAGCATTTGCCCGTCGCCGACAGCTCGGTGGACGCCTTCACCATCGCGTTCGCCATCCGCAACGTCACCCATATCGATGCCGTCCTGCGCGAGGCGCGGCGGGTTCTCAAGCCGGGCGGACACTTTCTCTGCCTGGAGTTCAGCCGCGTTTCCCTGCCCGTGCTTGATCGCCTGTATGAGGCCTACTCGTTCCGCGTCCTGCCGCTGCTGGGCCGCGTCGTCGCCCGCGATCCCGAGGCCTACCGCTACCTGGCGGAGAGCATTCGCCGGTTTCCTTCGCAGGAGCGGTTCGCGCAGATGATCGGCGCCGCCGGCCTGAAGCAGGTCAAGTGGCGCAGTCTCTCCGGCGGCATCGTCGCCCTCCATTCCGCCTGGCGCATCTGAACATGCCGCGTCCCGACGGATCTGGACGGCGCTTGTCGCACGCCCACACGCCAGCATGATCGCGGGTCTGCGCAACGCCGCGCAACTGCTGCTGCTCGCCCGCTTGCTGGCGAGGCACGATGCTCTGTTCGTCTTCGAACGCTTCGCCTTTGCCAGGCCGCTACTCTGGGCCGCGCGGCCGCTGGTTCGGCGCCGGCCGGGCGAAGCGGCCTTGCGGCCGGGCCAGCGGCTGGCGCTGGCGCTCCAGGAAGCCGGCCCCTCGTTTGTCAAGTTCGGCCAGGCGCTGGCGAGCCGGTCGGACCTGCTGGGCGAAGACATCGCCCGCGACCTCGCCGGCCTTCAGGACCGCATGCCGCCGTTCCCCTTTGCCCAGGTCCGTGCAACCATCGAGGGCGAACTCGGCAAGCCCCTGGAAACCCTATTTCGCCATTTCGACGAGCAGGCGGTTGCCGCCGCCTCGATCGCCCAGGTGCACCTGGCCGTCGACCCGGACGGCCGCGAC
>DAIQPV010000089.1:0-10219 GCA_036787145.1 Rhodospirillales bacterium | reverse complement strand
CGTGCGGGTGCCGGCGCACCATCTTGTCGCAGATCGCCTCGACCACCTCGGCGACAACGAAGCCGGCCAAGGCCGCCCCCCGATCCTCGATGCTCTCGACCTCCAGGCCGATCATCGGCAGGCGGGCGGTGATCTGTTCGAGGGTGGCGTCCGTCTGCAGGTGCCGCTTCAGCCAGGACAGGGTGAACTTCACGGCCGTGCCCCCGGCGCCCGGTCGCTGCCCCTCACCCTCCCGCTGGCGCGTGCCCCTCCCTCTCCCGCAAGCGGGCGAGGGTCTTGCCGTGCGTCTCCCTCTCCCGCAGGCGGGAGAGGGTCGGGGTGAGGGCGTGCAAGAGCGCGGTTGTCCATCACAGCCCCGTCACCATCGAGGGCTGATGCAGCGCCGCGAAGCCGTAGTGTCGCAGCCAGCGCAGGTCGGATTCGAAGAAGGTGCGCAGGTCGGGAATGCCGTACTTCAGCATGCCGATCCGCTCGAGCCCCATGCCGAAGGCGAAGCCCTGCCATTGCCCCGGGTCGATACCGCAGTTTTCCAGCACGACCGGGTTGACCATGCCGCAGCCGAGGATCTCCAGCCAGTCCCGGCCGGGACCGATGCGCAGGGCGCCGCCTTCGCGTGCGCATCCGATATCGACCTCGGCCGAGGGTTCGGTGAACGGAAAGTAGCTGGGGCGAAAGCGCACCGGCAGATCATCGACCGCGAAATAGGCGCGCAGGAACTCGCTCAGGCAGCCCTTCAGGTGGCCCATGTGCAAGTCCCGATCGATGACCAGCCCCTCTACCTGGTGAAACATCGGCGAATGCGTCGCGTCGTAGTCCGAGCGATAGGTGCGGCCCGGCGCAATGATGCGGATCGGCGGCTGCTGATTGCGCATGGTGCGGACCTGCACCGGAGAAGTGTGGGTGCGCAGCACCAGCCTGCGGCCATCGCGCTCCCCGGGAAGGTAGAAGGTATCCATTTCCTGGCGCGCCGGGTGCTCCGGCGGAATATTGAGCGCGCCGAAATTGGTCCAGTCGTCCTCGATGTCGGGGCCTTCGGCGACAACGAATCCCATCTCGCCGAAGATCGCGATCACTTCGTCGATGGTCTGGCTGATCGGATGGATGCGGCCCTGCCGTTCCGGCCGGATCGGGAGTGTAACGTCGAGCTTCTCGCTGTCCAGCCGGGCATCCAGCGCCGCCGCGGCGAGCACGGCGCGGCGCGCCTCCAGTGCGGCTGCGACTTCTTCCTTCAGCGCATTCAGTGCCGCGCCGCGGGACCGGCGCGCCTCGGGATCGAGGCCGCCGAGTTCCTTCATCAGCGCGGTGATCCGGCCCTTCTTGCCGAGTTCGGCGACCCGCAGCCGCTCCAGACCCTCCAGATCGGCAGCCTGAACCTGCGCCAGCACGTCGCTGCGCACGGCCTCCATGTCCTGCATCAAGCCCTCGGTCTCGGAAAAAGGCGGGAGCGGCCGCGCCGGCTCAGGCCGGCGCTTGTGCGGGCGTCAGGGCCGCCTGCGCGTGGCGAACCAGTGCGGCGAAGGACTCCGGCTCCTTCACGGCGATATCCGCCAGCATCTTGCGGTCAACGTCCACGCCGGCCTTGCTCAGCCCGTCCATGAACCGCGAGTAGGTGAGGCCATGTTCGCGCGCAGCAGCGTTGATCCGCTGGATCCACAGCGCCCGGAAAGTCCGTTTGCGGTTGCGGCGATCGCGATACGCATACTGCTGCGCCTTCTCCACCTTCTCCAGCGCGACGCGAAACGACGTGGACGAACGGCCGCGGTAGCCCTTGGCCTTCTCCAGCACCTTCTTGTGGCGGGCATGCGCGGTGACGCCCCGCTTGACTCGTGCCATGGGTGCGTCTCCTTAGCGATGGGGAAAGTATTTTTCGGCGACGACGGTGGCGTCGTCCGGCAGCACGAAGGTGCCGCGGGCCTGTCGCTTCATCTTTTGCGGCCGCTTGCGCAGATTGTGGCGCTTGCAGGCGACGTTGGCGCGGATTTTCCCCGTGCCGGTGAAGCGGAAGCGCTTCTTCGCCGCCGACTTGTTCTTCAGTTTGGGCATTTGTTCACACCTTTCACCTTGATCATTCCGGCACTCAGGGCCGGAGCGACGCCACAGCGGCTGGGCATGCCCTCTCCGCCGGACCGCTCTGCAGGCGTCGCGAGAAGCGCGGGTTATAACCTTGGCCACCAAACCACGCAAGGGAAGCGCACGCGGCCTTGACGGATGGCGCGGCTTGCGGCTGTGTGCCGGCCAACGTCGCACCCTCTCATCCCCGCTCTTGCCATGCCGCCTTCACCGCCGCTCCTTCTGTTGCAAAATATCCACCTGAGTTTCGGCGGCACACCGGTGCTCCAGGGGGCGATGCTGTCCGTCGGCGCCGGCGAACGGCTGGCCCTGGTCGGGCGCAATGGTTCGGGCAAATCGAGCCTGCTGAAGATCGCCGCCGGCCTGCTGGAGGCCGATGCCGGCAGCCGGTTTCTCCAGCCGGGGACGACCGTGCGCTATCTGGCGCAGGAACCGGACCTCAGCGGTTTCGCCACGCCGCTTGCTTACGTCGAGGCCGGGCTGGCGCCGGGAGATGACGCCTACCGGGCGCGCTATCTTCTGGAACAGCTCGGGCTGCGCGGCGACGAGGATGCACGCACGCTGTCGGGCGGCGAGGCGCGGCGCGCGGCGCTGGCCAGAACGCTGGCGCCGTCGCCCGACATCCTGCTGCTCGACGAGCCGACCAACCACCTCGATCTCCCGGCGATTGCCTGGCTGGAGGCGGAGCTGGCGAGCGTCCGGTCGGCGCTGGTGCTGATCAGCCACGACCGGCGCTTTCTGGAAGCGCTGTCGCGCGCCATGGTCTGGCTCGACCGCGGCACCGCGCGCCGCCTCGAGCGCGGCTTCGGTGATTTCGAGGCGTGGCGCGACGAGGTGCTGACGCAGGAGGAGACGGAAGCCCACAAGCTCAGCCGCAAGATCGCCCGCGAAGAGGACTGGCTGCGCTACGGCGTCACCGCCCGGCGCAAGCGCAACGTTCGTCGTCTCGGCGAACTCCACGCGCTGCGCCAGCGCCGGCGCGACTGGATCGGCGCCCCTTCCAGGGTGCGCATGGCGGCAGCCGAGGGGGAAACATCGGGCGCGCTGGTCATCGCCGCCGAGGGGGTTTCCAAGAGCTGGGGGAGCACGCCGCTGGTGCGCGACTTCTCGACCCGCATCATGCGCGGCGATCGGGTCGCTATCATCGGTCCCAACGGCGCCGGCAAGACCACCCTGCTGCGTCTGCTGAGCGGAGAGCTTGCGCCGGACGCGGGCCGGGTGACGCTCGGCACCGGGCTCACGACGGTAACGCTCGATCAGCGGCGTGCCAGCCTCGATCCGGCATCCACGCTCGCCGGGACGCTGACCGGCGGTGGCGGCGACACCGTGTTCGTCGGAGGCGAGGCACGGCACGTCATCGGCTACATGAAGGACTTCCTGTTTCCGCCGGAACAGGCCCGGACGCCGGTTTCGGCGCTGTCGGGAGGCGAACGCGGCCGCCTGATGCTGGCCCGCGCGCTGGCGACCCCGGCCAACCTGCTGGTTCTGGACGAGCCGACCAACGACCTCGACCTGGAGACCCTCGACCTGCTGCAGGAACTGCTCGCCGAGCACCCCGGCACCGTCCTGCTGGTGAGCCATGACCGGGATTTTCTCGATCGGGTGGCGACCTCGGTGATCGTAGCCGAAGGCCAGGGACGCTGGCAGGAGTATGCCGGCGGCTACACCGACATGCTGGCGCAGCGCGGTCGCGGCATCGAAGCGCCGGCCCCCGCCGCCGAAAGCCCGCCCAGGCCCGCACCCAAGGCTGCGGCCGGCCCCTCGCGCCGGCCGGAGCGACGGCGTCTCAGCTTCAAGCAGCAGCAGGCGCTGCGCACGCTGCCGGCGCGCATCGAGGCCTTACACACGAAGTTGGCTGCCCTGCAGGCAACACTGTCCAACCCGGCGCTGTACGGCCGCGACCAGGATGCCTTCGCCCGTGCCTCGGTGGACCTCGTCGCGACGCAGGCCGAACTGGCCGCGTCGGAGGAGGAGTGGCTGGCGCTGGAAATTCTGCGCGAGGAGATCGAAAGCGGGTAGGCCTGCGCTCCGCAGCGCTGTCAGTCCTTTCCGCGGATCAATCCTTTCCACGGATCATTGGGCGGGCGTTCGAATCGACGGCAGGCAGGGCGGTGCGCTTTGGCGGCGGGTTCTTGTCTGGATTGCTGAAGACGAACCGGCCGTGCAGGACGCAGCCTTTCATCCCGGGATCGCAGGCGCGGCCTTTGACGCGCAGGCACTTTCCCTGCACTTCGTTGGGACAGCCCCATCCGCTCATCGCGCTGCGCTCCTTCGCCTGGCCCCCAGGGCCCGGTATAACTCTGCCATCGAAGGCGGTCGGCGCGCCACGGTTTCTCTTCGGGCAAGCCTAATCGCCGCGACCGGCGACTTCATCGATGGCCTGGGGCGCGACGGTCCTCGCGATGATTGTCGTAAAAATCAGACCGATCCTTTCCCCAAGGTCCCTGCTGGGGACGAAACTGGCGAAGCGACACAGCCGTCGAGCGCTGCTGATACGTTCTGATGGACGTCGCTTCGCTCGAGTCGAGCGACTCGGGCTGCGCCGCATTCGGCGCGCCCACGGCGATGATGCGGCTCATATCGCCGCCGATGTATTGCGCCTGAAAGCCGTGACACCCTTGGCAGCCGCCCATCTGAACGGCTTGTCCGTTGAGAGTGACATTCTGGAAGGGTATGACCGTTCCGTTGGGAGCGGCGCCGAAGAAATTCTGCAGGGTCTGGTTGGTCTCGACCATAATATTGGCGAGATAGTAGTAGCTGAAATCATCTGCGGACGCCGTGGCCGCCGGGGGGCCGTTGACGGGCGTGGCCTGAACACCGATCAGTTCGTAATACTGCCAGACGGTACTGGAGTTCCCGGCCTTGAAGCTGTTGTGAACTGAGACGTTGGTGGCCGCAACCTGCGAGTGGATGGCATGGGCCCGCTTCACCGGGATATTGGGGAGCGGCGTCCCGGTATTTACGAACGCCAGGTTCTCGGGATTCGGGTTCTGGGGTGGCGTCGCGGTGTCATCGTAATTGTCGACCTGCTCCCAGGTCGCGAAGACAAAGGCCGGGAAAGATTTCGTCTTGTGGATGATGTGAAGGGCAACGAGCCCCCATACCGCATTGTTATAGGTCTGTTTCCCTTTCGGGCCGGTATAATAGATGACCTTGCGCGTGAAGAACCGGCCGCTGCTGACCTCCGCGGCAGTCAGCTCGCGCCAGGCCGCCTTGATTTCGATGGCGCCTTCTCCCGGGTCGCCGGGGACATTGGCATCGCCGCACGGCAGCATGACGATCTGCTGCGTGGTGTTGGGGGGGAGGCTGCAGATTCCGCCATAGGCAGCAAGATTGCTTTGTGTAACGCCGAGGGCGTTTTGCAGCGTGAGGTATTGCTTATTTGAGCCGGGGTCGGTGAAGCCGCTCTGGTAGACGTAGTCGAAGACCGACCGGTTGACTTTCGCTTCGTAGGCGACGCGGATCGCACCCGTGTTCACGGGGTCGGTCGGCGACGTGCCGTGTGCATACATGTTGCACAGGCCAATCTGGCTCGTTTCGTCGAGATTGTTGAAGAGGTGGAAGCTCGGCTGACCGGTGAGCGGCGACGCGACGGAACCGGTCGTGGGCGGGGATGAGTAGGTGTACGTTGGCTGAGCGGAATCGAAGGTGGTGTCGGTGTTTCCGTCGGACGGGAACAGTTCATTCTTGTGCCGATAGGTCTGCCAGACGACCAGGGGAAAATTGCCCTGGCTGTCCGGGGCGATACCGAGAAAATCGGCGTTGGTGTCGGCTCGCCCCCGCATGCCGGTCGTCGTCGGATCCATCGCCACCCAATTCAAGGCGATGAATTCCTGCCAGGCGAAGAACGCGAGATCCGCAATGCTCGCAGACGACCCGGCCGGCGTGTCGTGCGGGACGCAGGGGCTGATGAGGGGTGAGAAAGGGGGCGAATAGCAGGGGTCGGGCACCTGGGCGGACGCGGACTGAATGCCCTGCAGAGCCCAGAGCGCCTGCGACGCAACGAGTGCGAAAGCGTACGAACGGGCTGATATTCTGGCCATGAGATCCCCTTCCCGACTCCATCCCTGTGTCCTGACCGTGCTTCGTCGGCGACGATGGCGCCACGCAACAACCCATTTAGCCAGGATTTAAGGCAAACGCCGCGCGGCGACAAGCGTATTCGGCTGGTACTGCCTGGATCTCTTCACCATAGTGTAAATATATTAGCGACATTTGATCTAATAACTCGACTCGGGATACTGTCCAACTAAGCGTTATTAAGTTATAAGTGTTCAACTGTAGCGTTTAGAGCGTAGTATTGCGTTTTTCCATTAGTAAGGTTAGACCTACCAGCGGCAGGAGAGGGCTGGAAGGCTCTCTCCCCGGCTGTGGGCATGGAGGAGAGCAGGGATGCGCCGAACTTGGCTGGCGGCGGGCGTGACCGCCGCTCTCGCGTTGAGCCTCGCCGGCAATACGGCGACGGCCGGACCGCCGGCAGACCTGGAGACGCACACCGCACCGCCGGGGCGTGCGGATGACTCCGCTGCTGCGGGTGCTGAGCCGATGGCCCTGGAGTCCCCCGAGAACGCCGGCAACAAGGAGGTTTCGCTCGTCGAGGAGTTGACCCCCGGCCTGAAGGGGACGTTCTTTCCCGGCTGGATCGAGCATGCCGGCTGCGTTTTCTTCACCGCCTTCGACGGCAAGCGCATTCGCTTGTACAAGATCGATCCTCAGGGCGAGGTCCGGAAGATCGCCGCGCTTGGCCAATATTTCGCCGGCGGATATTCCGATCCGCATTTTGCCGTGTTCCAGCGCGAGCTGTATTTCTCGGCGGGAAGACCAGGCAAAGAAAAAGCGCATCTCTACAAAAGAAGTCGAGACGGCAACATCTCCCTCGTCTCCGACGTTGGTGGCGACCTCGGGACTTTTCCGCAATATATGACGGTCTTTCGGAATGCGCTTTATTTCGTAGCCGTCGGTGCGAGCGGTGCGCGCGGCCTCTACCGCGTCAACAGCGCCGGCGGGGTCGAGTTCGTCCATCCGGCCGAGCCGATCTGGTCGGGAACCATCTTTGTCGAGCATCGCGGCGAGGTCTACTACGCGGGACTGGACCCGGACGCCGGAATCGAGCTGTTCAAGGTCAGGACAGACGGGACGGTCGTTCTCGCTGCCGACATCAATCCCGATGGCAATTCATCGCCCTCTGAACTCACCTCATGGCACGGCGAGCTCTACTTCAACGCCTTTCGGCCAGATGTGGGCTTCGAGCTGTTCAAGCTCGACCGTACCGGGAACGTGGTGCTCGTCGCCGACATCAATCCCGGCGCAGGACCTGAGGTTGATGGCTATCCCAAGGGAAGCTCGGAACCCGGGTACCTTGGTGGGTTCGTTCCGTTCAACGGCGAACTTTATTTCAAGGCCGATGCCGGAGACCCGATCGGGCCGGAACTGCACAAGATCGATCGGGACGGCAACGTCGTCCTCGTCGCCGACATCAACCACACCCGTAAAACCGACCCGTCCCGAACGAGGGCCAATGACGGGCCGGATCACTTCCTGACGTACCACGGCGAACTCTACTTCACCACCTATGGCGGTGGCGCGATTGGCCGCGAACTCTACAAGGTGAAGCAGGATGGCAGCGTCGTCCTCGTCGCCGACATCGACAGCTCTGATAAGTACGGCTCCGACCCGCGGAACCTCACCCCCTATCAGGGCTCGCTGTATTTCAGCGCCTACCGGACCGACGTGGACGGCTTCGAGCTGTTCCGGTTGGCGGACGATTCGGTGGAGCTGGTCAAAGATATCAACCCGAAGCCGGATTTCGGCCTTGTGGTGCCGCAAGCCCTTGTCCTCGGAAGTCCCGCGAAGCCGGTACGGTCGCAATTCCCCGTCTTCCGCGGCGATCTCTACTTCGGGGCGGTCGCCGATCCCGACGTGGGCAAGGAACTGTACAAGTACGGGCCGATCGGCAGGTAACGGGCGAGGCGATGGGCGGGGCGCCACCCCAGCCAAGGGAGGGCCGCGTAGCATCGCGCGGCCCGTTCCCCTCGCTCCGCCCGGGGACGCTCCCAGGCGTCGCTACGCGCGTGTCGAGGTTTGTCGATCTTCACCGGTTTTCGTCGAAAGGCTCGAAAGGGCTGGAGCCGAGCTTCCGCCCCCGCCGAAGCCCGCTCGCCCCAGCGCATCGCCGATTCCGATGTCGCTCAATTATCCGGGACCCAGGTGCCGTGCAGGCCCAGCGGGACGCGTTGCGGCAGGCGCAGGGCTGCGACCGGTTCATTTTCGATGCGCGCAGGGTCGAGGATCAGCAGCGTCGTTTCCAGGGTTTCGGTATCGCAGGCGTAAACCAGCAGGTAGCCGGCATTCTCGTCCGCCGGATCGGCATCGCGGCGCGGCGCGAAGATGGCCTCGCCCAGCGCCAGCCGGCCGGCCCGGCGCTCGGCGAGCGCGCCCGTCCCCAGGGCGTAGCGGACGAGCGCGTTCCACACCCCATAGCCGGCAGGGGCGTCCGGGTCTTTGGCCGCGGCGTGGACATAGCGGAACGGGCGGCCAAGGCGCCGGTCGTCGAGGCGCGGGAACTCGCACGGCCGGTCGTCGAGGACATCGATCGCGACCGCGCCGCTGTCGAGGGCCAGCGTCATCCGCTGGACGCCGCCCGACGCCGGCGCACCCTCGCCGAAACCGGGATGCGACCAGTGCGGGTAGTGCAGGACGATCCGCCCGGCTTCGCCGTTGCCGCTCTCCCAGGCACCAGCAATGTGCCAGAGCCAGAACGGTCCGGTCTCGAACCAGCGAACGGGCTGGCCCAGCCCGTCGCGACGGATCACCGCGATGCGCGTACCCCGCTCCGGCTGCCAGGAGAGGAACTCGGGGGTGGTGAAATCTAAGCGGAGCGGGCACACGACGAGCACGAGGTGACGCGCGGTGATGGCGCAGTCGTGGATCATGTGCGGGGCATCGATGGCGATCGCGCCGGGCCCGCGCACGACGGTTCCGCCGGCGCCGACCACCGCCCAGCTCAGCAGCGGCTCCTCCAGGCCATAGCGGAACACCACCATCTCGCCGGTCGTCGGGTCGATCTTGGGGTGGGCGCCGATCCCCAGCGGCAGGGCGCCGCCGAAATCCCAGGGCCCGACGGTGGCGAGCCGCTCGCTGAGCGCGAACGGCGGATCCCCCTCGGACAGCGCCAGCAACCGGCCGCCATGGCGGACGATGTGGATATCGGGCATGTCCCGAAACGGCTTGTGCGCCAGCGCCGGCCCGACCACCTCGGCCGGCGGGCTGATTGGCGTCAGCACCCCGCCCCACAGGGCGCGCCCGGCCCGTTCCTCCGCCGCCAGGGACGGCGTCCGCACATAGCGGTTGCGGTAGCGGGCCTCCCCTCCCGCGAAGCTTACGGCGTGGACCATGCCGTCGCCATCGAGCGGATAGGTATAGGAGCCGATCGGCGGGAAGCGGGGGTTCGGGCCGTTGCGCACGTAGGTGCCCGAGAGGTCGTCCGGGATCACCCCCTGAAGGACGGCGCAGGCGGCATCGTCCAGCTCGGTCTGGATCGCGGCGAAGACGCCGTTGAGCTGCGGGACCCTGCGCGCATCGAAGGGGTGGTTCATGGGACCCCAGTCTAACACGCCCAAGTGACTGCCGCAGAGACGAAAGTCCTGCTAGACAGCCGCAGCGGGTCGTGCAGACAGGGGAGGAAATGCATGCGCTTACCACCTTGGTTCCGGCTCATCGCCGTGGCGATGGTTTTGTCGGTCGCGCTCGCGGGCGCCGGAGGCGCCGCCGCCGCGGAGAAGCTGCGGTTTGCCATCGGCCCCTATCAGCCGACCGCGGGCGAGACGCGGGCGGCCTTCGAGCCATTTTTCAAGCATCTGGCTGAGCAGCTCGGCGTTGACTACGAACTGGCCGTCACCACCGACTGGGCCGGCATCGCCGTGGCGCTGGCCAACGACCACAGCGATGTCGCCTGGATGGGACCGTGGGGCTACGTGCTGGCCAACGCCGAAGGCGGCGCGCAGGCGATCGCAACCGTCAAGTACGACGGCAAGCCGGTCTATCACGCGATCATCGTCGGCCGACCCGGCCTTCCGATCAAGGCGTGGCCGCAGGACGCCAAGGGGATGAGCATCTCCACCTACGGCGTGGACTATCCCGCAAGTATCGA
>DAIQPV010000088.1:0-10320 GCA_036787145.1 Rhodospirillales bacterium | reverse complement strand
CCTCGATCCGTAAGCAGTACGAAACGCAAGGCAACCCCTTTTATGCCACGGCGCGGTTGTGGGACGACGGAGTGATCAGTCCACAGGACACGCGCCGGGTGCTGGCGCTCGGCATCTCGGCTTCATTGAATGCTCCGGTCGAGAAAACCGTCTTCGGCGTCTTCCGGATGTAGGGAGCGAGGGATTGGAGGATAAGCCGTGTTCCGAGATTTGGAGATCGAGCAGCGGGGTGGGGTCGCATCGATCTGGATGAACCGGCCCAACGTTCACAACGCCTTTGACGAAAACCTGATCAGCGAACTGAGCGAGGCGTTGCGTCAGCTGAAAGACGATCCCGAAGCGCGGGTCATCATCCTTTCGGGGCGGGGCTCCAGTTTCTCCGCGGGTGCCGACCTCAACTGGATGAAACGCGCCGCCGGCTATACGCCGGTGGAAAACCTGTGGGACGCTCGCTCACTCGCCGGGATGTTGCGGACCCTTGCGCACCTGCCCAAGCCGACGCTGGCTCGGGTTCAGGGCGCCACCCTTGGCGGCGGCTTGGGGCTGGTTTCGGCTTGCGACATCGCCGTCGCTTCGACCTCAGCTTATTTTGCCGCCTCGGAGGTTCGGTTGGGCCTCATCCCGGCGACGATCGCGCCTTACGTCATTTCCGCGATCGGCGAACGCCAGGCGCACCGATACTTCCTGACGGGCGAACGACTTTCCGCCCGGCGCGCGGCTGAAATCGGGCTGGTGCACGCGGTGACGGAGCCGGAGCGGCTGGATTTGACCCTGAGCGGCATTGTCGACGCCCTGCTGGCCGGAGGGCCGCTGGCGCAAGCCGCCGTTAAGGATCTGATCCGGGGTGTCACCGCAGCGCCGGACGCCGAAAGCCTGCCGGAACGCACCGCCCAGCAGATCGCTGCGTTGCGGGCAACCGCCGAAGCCGTCGAGGGGGTTGGCGCGTTCCTGGACAAGCGGAGCCCTACTTGGAAGAGCAAGCGCTGACCGAAGGAGGGTGAAAAAGCGCATGTTCACGAAGGTTCTCATTGCCAACCGAGGTGAGATCGCCTGCCGCGTGATCGAAACCTGCCGGCGGCTGGGGATCCAGACGGTGGCCGTTTATTCCGATGCCGACGCTTCTGCCCGCCATGTCCGCATGGCCGACGACGCCATTCGCATCGGACCTCCGCCAGCACGGGACAGCTACCTGAACATCGCAGCCATTTTGCAAGCGGCGGCGGCGGCCAGCGCCCAGGCAATCCATCCAGGGTATGGCTTTCTGTCGGAAAACGCGGCGTTCTCGGCCGCATGCGGCGACGCCGGGATCGCTTTCGTTGGCCCGCCGGCTGCGGCAATTCAGGCCATGGCGTCCAAATCGGCGGCCAAGCGGCTAATGGAGAAGGCGGGCGTTCCGGTTGTGCCCGGATACCATGGCGACGAGCAGGACATCGCTTTTCTGCGCGCTCGCGCTCAAGCGGTTGGCTGGCCGGTGTTGATCAAGGCCAGCGCCGGCGGCGGCGGAAAGGGCATGCGGATCGTCGCGTCCGACATGGACTTCGAGGCTGCTCTCGCTTCCTGCCGCCGCGAAGCAGGGTCCAGCTTCGGCGATGATCGGGTACTGATCGAAAAGTACCTTGTGCGCCCACGGCATATCGAGATCCAGGTTTTCGCCGACCGGCACGGCAATGTCGTGCATCTCTTCGAGCGCGACTGCTCCGTCCAGCGCCGCCACCAGAAGGTCCTGGAAGAAGCGCCGGCGCCGGGGCTCACGGCGGAATTCCGCGCCGCGCTGGGTCACGCAGCCTGCGACGCCGCACGCGCCGTTGCCTATGTTGGAGCGGGCACCGTCGAGTTCATCGTCTCTGGCGACGGTTCGTTCTCCTTCATGGAAATGAATACGCGCCTGCAGGTTGAGCACCCGGTCACCGAGATGGTCACCGGGCAGGATCTGGTGGAGTGGCAGTTGCGGGTCGCTGCCGGCGAACCGTTGCCATTGACCCAAAAACAATTGGCGCTTCGCGGCCATGCTCTCGAGGCGCGCATCTATGCAGAAGATCCGGCCCGGGGGTTTCTCCCTTCGACCGGGCGGCTCGCTCACCTGACAGCGCCGGGTCCCTCGGTGCATGTGCGGATCGACACCGGCGTGGAGCAGGGCGACGAGATCACCGAGCATTACGATCCGATGATCGCCAAGTTGATCGTCTGGGACGAGGACAGGGAGCGCGCCCGCGCCCGCATGCTGCAATCGCTGGCCCGCTTTCGCATCGTCGGCGTCTCCAACAACGTGGGGTTCCTGTCGCGCCTGGTCGCCTCGCCGGCATTCACGGCCGCCGATCTTGACACCACGCTGATCGAGCGCGAACACGACATGCTGTTTGCGGACCCAGTCCCAATTCCCGAAGTGGTTTGCGTTCTCGTCGCTCTTGCCGAGCTGCTTCGGGAGCAACAGGAGGCCCGTGGTCGCGCCCGACGCGACGCCGACCGCTGGTCGCCGTGGCACGCCAGAGACGGCTGGCGCCTGAACGCGGATTTCACCCGCATGCTGAAATTTCGCTCTGAGGCCCGGGAAATCGCCGTCGGGGTTACCTACGCGGCCGACCATTCGTTTGTCTTTCAGCTCGATGGCCTCGCCATCCCCGTCAGGGGCGAACTGGCGGATAATGGCGCGCTCCGTGCTGAACTTGGCGGTCGGCGGCTGTCGGCCACGGTGATCGCAGCCGGGGAAAGACGCCATGTTTTCCTGGACGGGCGGGACTTCCTGCTGTCGGCTGTCGATCCTCTCTATCATCCAGGCGAGGGTGGCGGGACCGGCGGGGGCCTGACCGCGCCGATGCCCGGAAGAATCATAGCCGTGCTTTCGCAGGCGGGAAGCCAGGTCGCAAGAGGCACCCCGCTGCTGATTCTTGAGGCGATGAAGATGGAGCACACCATCGCATCGCCGATCGCCGGAACCATCAAGGCTTTCCTCTACGACGTAGGCGACCAGGTATCGGAGGGAACCGAGCTGGTCAAACTCGAGCCGGTTCAATGACGGGAGCTCTCCCGGCCCACGTCCGCATCGTTGAGGTTGGGCCGCGGGATGGCCTTCAGAACGAGCGGCAGCCGGTCGCGACCGCGATCAAGGCTGAACTGATCTCGAGGCTCGCCGGCGCCGGCCTCAAGGCGATCGAGGCGACCGCATTCGTATCGCCGAAACGGGTCCCGCAGATGGCCGATCACGACCGGCTTCTGCGCGGCCTGAAGCGGCAAGCGGGGGTGGCCCACCCTGTTCTGGTGCCGAACATGCAGGGATTCGAGGCGGCCGTTGCCGCCGGTGCGGAGGAGGTGGCGGTTTTTACCGCTGCTTCGGAAGGGTTCTCGCGGCAGAACATAGGCTGCTCGATCGCCGAGAGCATGGAGCGCTTCAGACCGGTCCTGGCTGAAGCGAAGCGGAGCGGCGTGCGCGTGCGCGGTTATGTTTCGTGTGTCCTGGGTTGCCCCTATGAGGGCGCGGTGGTGCCTGCGGCGGTGGCCGAGGTTGCCGGGGCGTTGCACGGGATGGGGTGCTGGGAGATCTCGCTGGGAGACACGATCGGCACCGGCACGCCGCCGCGAACGAAAGCGATGTTAGCGGCGGTCACCAAACGCGTGCCGGTCAGCAGGCTCGCCGGCCACTACCATGACACCTGGGGGCGCGCGCTCCTCAATGTCTATGCGTCTCTCGAGGAAGGAGTTGGCGTGTTCGATTCCTCCGTCGCCGGCCTGGGCGGCTGCCCATACGCGCCCGGAGCTTCGGGGAACGTCGCGACGGAAGATCTGGTCTCGATGCTTCATGCGCTTGGCATCGAGACGGGGATCGATCTTCCGCGCTTGTGCGAGACGGCAGCCTGGATCTGTGAGGTCCTTGGCCGCCGGCCAGGCTCGAAGGTCGCTCGGGCTGTCGCCGCGGACCTGGCGCGGGCCAAGACAGGTTGAGCCGCTGACGGAGGTCCGGTCCGTGCTCCTCGCCGGGGACCCGCCCTCTGCAACTCAAGAGCAATCCGGAGGGCCGCGAAATGCAGTGGCCCTCCAGCACAGCGGTTGGTATCAGCTCGCCGCCTGGCGGTGTGCGAAGCCTTGCGGATGGGCTGCCCGCCAGCGCCAGGCCGTGGCGACGATCTCATCGAGATCGGTGAAGCGCGGCTGCCAGCCCAGTTCCGAGCGAATGCGCCCCGGTTCGGCGACCAGCACCGGAGGATCGCCGGCGCGCCGCCCGCCGATGCGAGCTGGTAGCGGGTGTCCGGTGACCCGCCGCACCGCGTCCAGCACCTCCTGGACCGAATATCCGCGACCGATGCCAACGTTGTAGTGGCAACTGCCGTCTTCGAGCGCGTCCAGCACACGGACGTGTGCATCGGCCAGGTCGCAGACGTGGATGTAGTCGCGGATGCATGTGCCGTCCGGGGTGGGATAATCGTCGCCGAACACCTCGACGAATGGTCGCTGGCCGAGCACAACCTCGAAGCAGATCGGGATCAGGTGTGTTTCCGGGGAGTGATCCTCGCCGATGCCGAACGTCGGGTGGGCGCCAGCGGCATTGAAGTAGCGGAGGGCCGCCGAACGCAGGCCATGGACTTCGTCAGCCCAACGCAGGATCTGCTCGATGATAAGTTTGGATTCGCCGTAAGGATTGGCCGGATTCCTGGCCACGTCCTCATCGATTGGTACCCGCTCCGGCAAACCGAAGATGGCGCAGGTAGAGGAAAGCACGAGCCGGCGGACGTCGTGTTCAATGGCCGCGCGGATCAGGTTCAGTGCGTTGGTGACGTTGTCGCCCACATAACGCAGCGGCCGCTTCATGGATTCGCCGACGAGAGAATTGGCGGCAAAATGCAGGATGCCGTCGAAGCGGTAGCGACCGAACAGGTGACGGAGTGCTTCGGGATCATTGAGATCGCCGACCACCAGTGGGGCGTCGACGTGAACCGCCTGGCGGTGCCCTTGCTGCAGGTTGTCGAAGACGACGACGCGATGGCCGCGCGTCAGGAGATCAACGACGACATGGCTGCCGATGTAGCCGGCGCCTCCAGTCACAAGATAGGTCCGGGACATGCCACGCTCCGCGTAGTGTTGGCCACAAGGAATTCTGTGTGCGGGGTGGGTGCCGCGCGACCACTATACTACCGCTTTGCCGTTATGCCGAATGTGACGGCCGACGGAGTCGCCGGCAGAAGTCGGCTACTCGTCGTCGGCCGGCGCCTGGGCATCGCGGCGCACCGGCTGCGACGGTGGCATATCGTCGCCAGGGACGGCGACATCGAGCGGCGTGCCGGTGGCATGCGCGTACAGCACCAGATCGTTCAGAAGTTCCGCCTCGACCTCGGCCGTCTTCTTATTGCGGCGAATGGTCACAAGCTTACTGAGCGCGCGGACGTTGAAGCCGTCGTTCTTGATCTCGGCCTTCAGCTCCTTCAGGTCCTCCTTCAGCGCGTCCATGTCGTCCAGCAAGCGCTCCATCCGCTCGGAATACTGGGTAAGCTTCTCGCCGGCAGCGGTACCATGGCCGATCATCGGGCAACTCCGGGGTGATGAAGGGAATCTCGCACCCGTTGGGCGCGGCCTGAAGAGGATCCGCAGCGGTGCAAGGCAAATGGAGATAGCATGGCTGGTGCCGGGATGACAGGCTTATCATTCACGCGGCTTGGCGATGCTTACTTCACGGTTGTGCCTGGCCGCGCGGTGTGGTCACGTTCGCGCCAAAGGATTGAGTTTCGCATGGCCGAAATTGAGCTCAGCGCCGCGGTCGCCAACCGCTTTGCCTCTCTGGACTGGTCGGATCGTGCGGCCGATCCGTCGGCGTTCGATGCCGGGTTGATCCGGCACTACGAGGCCGGCGACATCGTTCTGCTTCGCCATCCGCCCTTTTCCGTCGATTTCGAGGTACTGAACCGGGTTTCGTTCCCGGCGGGCAGAGCGCATCAGAAACTGACCGACAGGTTCCTCACCTACCCGAAGCTGTACCGACGCGAGGTGCGCCAGCTGTTCCGCGAAGCCTTTGGCTCCGACGTGTTCCTGTATCGCCGGTTCCGGCGGGAAGTGAAGCGGCTGAGCGAAGATCTGCGACGCTTCGCGTGCACGATTGCGCCATCGTACCGGTTCCTGAAGCAGGGCGTGAGCTGGCGGTTTACGCCGACCGGCCCGGAAGGACTACACGTCGATTACTTCAGGCGACCGGAAGATCTGCATTATTTTCGGATCTTCATTAATGTCGATCTGCAGCCGCGCGTCTGGACCGTGGGTCCGCCTCTGCCGGAGCTGATCGCGCGCTTTGCCGAGGAAGCAGGCCTTGGGGAAATAGCCTCAGCGCAGTCCAATCAGGTCTGCCACCGGCTGAACAAGCGGGTGTTCGACCGCATCAACGCCCAGCCGCGCAGCGCGATGGATCGGCACACCGTGCGCTTCGCTCCCGGCGACGTCTGGCTGTGCGAGACGCGGCTGAATTCCCACGAGATCTTTTCCGGCCACCGGCTGGTGGCGACCGACTTTTACGTCGATCCCGCCTCGATGCAGGATCCGTCGCGGCGTGTGGACGCGCAGGTGGAAGAGTGTCTGCGCCGTGCAGCGGCGAAGGACGGCGCGATGCACGCCGTCAGATAGGGCGTTCGGAACGGCCCTCGCTCTCGACGATTCCTTATCGGCTTAGCAGAGTTCGCTCTGCCACAGGCGGGCGCCTGCAGGAGGGGGGACCGGGAGAGAGCCTCACGCGCTGCTAAGGGACCAGCGGCGCATACTTGTTGAGGAAGAAGATACTCTCCTCTGGATTGTCGTTGACGGTCATGCCGGCTGTGTAGATGTTTCCCGCGCCGTCGGTGGCGAAGGCCGAAATCAGCTCCCCGCTCGGGCTTCTCGGCACTGGCAGCGTTTTCAGCAGCGCGCCGTTCGATGAATACACCGAGAAATACGTCGAATACTCCCCGTGCAAGTCGTCATAGGCGTGCCAGCCGAGGATGAAGTTGCCCGTGGCGGCGTCGAGGCTCAGTCCCAAGGGCCAGTCATCCGACGCCGTTCCTGGCTGCTGCATCCACAGCAGGCGGCCGTCGGGGGAATACCCGGCGACGATGACGTCCCAGCCACCGTTGTGCGGTCCCCCCAGGGAACCTGTCGTCGAACCCGTGACAACGACATTGCCCGGCGCGTCGATAACCACTCCTCCTCCAGTGAGAATGGTAAATGCCGGGCTTAACCGACGTATCCAGCGTTCCCTGCCATCAGCCGCGTAGCTGACGACGAACATCCTCGCGTCGTCTGTGTTGCCGGCCGCGGCGACGTTGCCAGCCGCGTCGGCCGCGACTCCCTGCGCGTCGGCGGCCGTCCCCAGCTGATGCCCCCATTGCTCCACGCCGTTCGCCGCATACTTGACGACGAACGCATCCTGAAAGTCGCTGACCGGTCCCATCAGCCAGCCATTCGTCCAACCGGAAACAATGACGTTGCCCGCGTCGTTGGTCGCAATCGCTGTCACCACCTCATTCTTTCGCGATGCCGGCTGGCGCCGCCATTGCACCAGGCCGGTGGAGGAATAGCTGATGACGAAGCCATCTGTCTTCCCCTCGTTGCGCTTTGCGATCGAGCCCTGCGTCGACCCGGCGACCGCGAAGTTGCCGGCCGCGTTGATGGCCGCGCGAGCCTCACCGTCTCCCTCACTCGATCCCGGGTGTCGCCGCAACCGCAAGGTTCCGTCGGGTGAGAAAACCGCAACGAAGATGTCGGTGCCTCCCTTGTTCGGCCCGCCGAATGGGCCGTTCGTCGGCCCGGCGACGATCACGTCGCCGGCGGAATTGGCGGCAACCGCGGAGACGTATCCGTACTCTCGCAATGACACCTCGCGCCTCCACAGGAGCGGCGGCATGTCGGCGTGCGCTGCCTCGACGACGAGGGAAGCGGCAAAAATGGCCATACCGACAAGGGCGGTAGTGCCGGACCGGGAAAGAGTCATCTGCAAATCCCCCCCCCAAAGGATCTCGCAAAGGGGATCAATTATAGCGGGGCCAGACAAAAATCTCGAGGCAGGTACCGCTCGTAAGGTGGACTGAGCGGGGAGCGAAGTCCACCAGGTGCTCGCCAAGTACTCCTGCTTCTGGCTGAAAATACCAGCGCGCCTGACTTTGCTCAGCGCCACCGGACGGGCGAGGGTTGGGTGGCGGGCGTAAGCGCTTGACGCCCGCTGCTGGTGCATGCTTATACCGCCCCACGCATGCGAAGAACGGTCGCGGGAGGCGGTGAAGGCCACCACGGCTCCGTCGGCGTAGGGAGTGACAGAGAGACCATGGGAATAACCACGACGCAGGGCGAGAAGTGGACGCTGTCCGCGATTGCCGAGCTCTACGATGCACCGCTTCTCGATCTGGTGTTTCGCGCCGCCGAGGTGCACCGCCGGTATCATGATCCCCGGGAAGTCCAGCTGTGCACCCTGCTGTCGATCAAGACCGGCAATTGCCCGGAGGACTGCTCCTATTGTCCGCAGTCGTCGCGCTACGAGACCGAGGTCGATCCCGGCCGGATGATGAAAACGGACGAGGTTCTGGCCGCTGCCCGCGAGGCGAAGGAGGCGGGCTCGACCCGCTTCTGCATGGGTGCCGCCTGGCGTGAGGTGACGGACGGCCGGGCCTTCGACCGGGTGCTGGAGATCGTCCGCGGCGTTCGCTCGCTCGGCATGGAAGCCTGCTGCACGCTTGGCATGCTGACAGAGGACCAGGCGCACCGGCTGGCCGAGGCCGGATTGTCAGCTTACAATCATAACCTCGACACCTCCGAGGACTACTACGGCGAAATCATCACGACGCGGACCTATGAAGACCGCCTGCGGACCATTTCCAACGTGGCCAACGCCGGCATCTCGGTGTGCTGCGGCGGGATCCTCGGAATGGGCGAGAGCCAGCTTGACCGCATCAAGCTGCTGCATACGCTGGCCAACCTCGACCCCCAGCCGGAGAGCGTGCCGATCAACGCGCTGGTCCCGGTCTCGGGCACGCCGCTGCAAGGCAAGCCAGAGCTGGACACTTTCGACTGGATCCGGGCGATCGCGGTTGCGCGCATCCTGCTGCCGCGCGCCATGGTCCGGCTCAGTGCCGGACGCCTCACCATCCCGCGCGAGGCGCAGGCTCTTGCCTTTCTCGCCGGAGCAAACTCGATCTTCACCGGCGAGAAGTTGCTGACCACGCCCAATCCCGAGGCTGATTTCGACCGGGCGCTGCTCGCCGACCTTGGCCTGCACGGTCGCGTGCCGGATAAGCACGAATGCCCGAAGGATCGTCATGCAACGCCTGGCGCAGGAATTATCGCGACTGAGGAGCGAATCCCGGCACCGCTCGCTTAGCCTGCCGCGCGGCATCGACTTCACGTCGAACGACTACCTCGGTCTCTCTGGTCATCCGGAGCTGCTCCGGGCGATCGTGGATGCCCTGGAACAGGGCGTTTCCGCGGGGGCAGCGGGATCACGGCTGCTGCGCGGTCATCAGCGTGGCCATGCCGAACTGGAAGCCTTTGCCGCCAGCTTTTTTGGCTGCGAGCGGGCGCTCTACTTCTCGACCGGCTTCCTCGCCAACTTCGCGCTGTTCACGACACTACCGCACCGGCACGACGCCGTTATCTGTGACGAGCGGGTGCATGCCAGCGTCAAAGACGGTGTGCATGCCGGCCACGCCCACATTTATCGCGCGCGGCACAACGACGTCGCGGCTTTCGAAGAAGCGATCGTCCGGGCCCGCCGTGCCGGCGCCCGCGACGTCTGGCTCGCCGTCGAGAGCGTCTACAGCATGGACGGTGATATCGCCCCGGTGGCCGAGTTGCACGCACTGGCGCGCATTCACGACGCCATCCTGATCGTCGATGAAGCGCACGGCACGGGCATCTTCGGAGCTTCGGGCCGTGGCTTCACCGAGGGTCGCTACGACGAACGGTTGATCGTGCTGCACACCTGCGGCAAGGCACTGGGCGTTGCCGGCGGGCTGGTTTGCGGTCCGGCCGTGGTCGCCGAATATCTCATCAACGCCGCCCGGCCTTTCATCTACTCCACGGCACCGCCGGCTTATGTCGCCTGCGCCGTGCGCCGCGCTCTGGAACTGGTCGATGAGGAGCCAGAACGGCGCACCCGGCTGCTCGCGTTGGCCCGGTTCGCCGCCGAACGGCTGGCGAAGTGCGCGAGCGACAAGGTCGCGGCAGCCGGAACGCAGATCATCCCGGTCGTCCTGGGAGCGGAGGCTGCCGCGGTCGAAGCGGCAGCGGCGTTGCAGCACCGGGGTTTCGACGTCCGTGCGATCCGCCCGCCCACCGTGCCGGCGGGAACGTCACGGCTGCGCATCTCGATCGGGTTCGATCGCA
>DAIQPV010000087.1:0-10330 GCA_036787145.1 Rhodospirillales bacterium | reverse complement strand
GACGTCGGGCGACAGCGTCTTTCGGAAGTAGGCATAGAGCGCCGCGTTGCAGTGCCAGTCGGCGTGCATCGGCGCGTCCAGGCGATACTCCAGATGCGCGACGCCCAGGCCCTCCGCGAGCTTGATCGCCGCCCGGTCGAGGGCATCGATGATCGGCGCGTCGCTTGCGGCGGGGCCGCCGAGCACGAGAAATGCCGTCGAGACCAACGCGCTGTCGAAAAGGCGTCCGCGGACATGGACGAGCGGCAGCACGCCTTGCACCCGTCCCCTGACCTCCGCCATCAGGAAATGGCAGCAATGGCCCAGCCCTGCTTCGATAACATGCCGCCAGCCGGAGCGATGAAAAAACGTTGCCTGAGGACACGCGTCCACGAAAGCATCCCACGCCGGGGCGTTGGAGTCGTCGAGTTCGCGGATGACAACCGGATGCGACGAGAAAGCGTTCACGGCGTCGTTCCGCGCAAATCGTAAACGCGGTCCATGCGGTCCCAGTGAAATTCCGCGAGCAGACGCCGCAGCTTCCCCCGCATGCGGGCGAGATTGAGATAATGCCGCGCGCGGGTTTGCACGCTGCAGGGGCGCATTCGCGGCTGGCCGGGATCGATCTCCCACGGGTGAAAGTAGAAGATGCCGGGGGCGCATTCCTGAGCGTTCACCCGCCGCAGCGCCCACGCCGAGACAGGATAGGGAAGGAGCCGGAAGTAGCCGCCGCCGGCGCAGGGAAAATTCCGCGCGAGGATGCGGGTCGTCGTCAGCGGCAGCTCGATGATGCCGATTCCGGCGGCGGGGGCAAACGGCTCCCGCGGCGCGTCGGGCGCGCCATAGTGGTCATGCCGAATGGGGTAAACGCTGGAACTGTAATGATACCCCGCCGCGGCCAGCGCTTCGTAAGCCCAGGTCATCGAACGGTCGAGCGAAAAGCTGGCGGCGCGATATCCCTTGACCGCCACGCCGGAGACGTCTTCCAGCAGCCTTTTCGTGCGCGAGACATCCTCGGAGAACGCGCCCGGCGATTGCTCACCGACCCGCCGGTGGGCGTATCCGTGACTGGCAATCTCGTGTCCGCTCTCGGCAATCCGACGGACGAGGCTGGGGTAGCGCTCGGCGATCCAGCCCAGCACGAAAAAAGTCGCGAACGATTTGCTTTCGTCAAGCAGTTCGAGCACCGCCTGGGTATTGGCGACGACGCGATGCTGAAGCCGGTCCCAATCTTCAACAGAAATGGTTTGGGAAAACGCCGAGACCTGAAAGTAGTCTTCGACGTCGACGGTCATGGCGTTGACGACAGGCGACGCTGCGCCCGCTGGCGAAGTGCCGGCGCTGTCGTCAGCCCCGCCGTCAGCCCCGGTGACCCGGCATGCGCGGCTCGGGGCGAGTTTTCGTGAAGTCAAAGGTGCATCGCGACGAGTGAGCTCAACGTCCTGCCCGCTGATTACTGCAGCAGGCGAGCCAATGCGATCGAAAAGAGAATAAAAGGGCCTCAGCATCATCCGTTCCGCGTGTGCCGGCTGCGGTCAGGGTGCCCTTCACCGGGGCAAATCCACAACATTCATTCGGATGTACGGGCATGACCAATTGGGAGTAAGCGACGCGTTCCATTGTCGCGATGGCAGGCTTACCTCCGAGGGCTAGCAGGCTGTTGAAGAAGTCCACGGGCGAGCGATGAAGTTCGCTTCGTCGCCGCGGTGGAAGCAGATGGCGCCGTGGAGTGAGCCGTCGGGCTGGAGTTCGGCCCAGCCGTCGCCTTGGGCGTCGTCCATCTCGTCGTTGCCGCTCCAGGAGAACTCGACGGCGTCGATGTCGGCGCCGCCGAAGATCTGTCCGGTGACGCAGCCGAAGGCGAATTCGCCGGAGCCGTTAGCCTCGAAGAGGATGTAAGCGGTTCGAGCATGTCGGGATCGCTCTCGACGGAGTCCGGCATCTCGACGATGCGCCACTTGCCGAGCAGGGTCATGCCGGGGCCGCCAGGAGCTTGGGCAGGCGGATGAGGTTGCAGGCCGCCAGGCCCAGGGTGAAGGCGGCCTCGATCTTGCGCCGTCCGCGGAGCTTGACCTTCGCCAGGCCGGCGGAGGCCTTGATCCAGCCGAACACCTCCTCGATCCGCTTGCGGCAGCGCTGGCTGACCTCGAAGCCGGAATGGCGCTTCGTGCGTCTGTCGACCGCCGTGAACCTTGGCTTGCCGGTCTTGCTGAGGTGGCCGTCGATGGCGACGTGCGGGGTGATCCGACGCGAGCGCAGATCCCTGATGAACTGGCGCACGTCATAGGCCTTGTCGGCGCCGAGCGAGATGCGTCGGCGGCCTGTGCGGCGGTCCAGCATCTGCTGCCGCTCCGAGCGATGCCGTAGAAAGCCTGCAGCAGCATCGCCCGAAGCAGCCGCTCCGGCTGGATCGACGGGCGGCCCAGCCGCGGCGGATACAGCGCCGCAAATCCGCGCTCAGGTCCTGAAGGGCCGTGTTGGCGATCTCCCGGATCCGCCGCAACGGGTGATCCCCTCGCACCCGCGCCTCCAGATCCACGTAGGAGAACAACGACCCCGACCGCTCGTCCAACCCGCGCATCCAAATCGCCCGGGCCACGCCAGCAGCCTGAATCATGCTCGATCCAGCCCCGCTACGCACTTCTTCAACAGCCTGTTAGGCTGGCTGGCGCGGTGCTTTGTGCCCTGCCGGGGACAGGCGAGGCCCAGTGCCGCCTGCCTGTCCCCGGAGGGGGGTCGGGAGTGGGGGGAGCCCCCGACAGCGACAGTTCTACCCGATTGCCCTGGTGGGGACAGTGATGGGACTCACAGCCGGAAAATTTAGAACTTCTCGTGGTCGGGCGCTGTCTCTGGAGTTGACGGCGCGGCCGCAGCATCTGCCGCCGCGGACGGCTCAGGCAGCGGCGCGAGGCAGAGGAATCGGGCGGCAAGAGGGGTAAAGAGGGGACACTCGCCAAAGGTCTCACCATCCGCGACGGCAATCTTGCCGACGCGCGAACATTCCTCCTGCGCAAGCCGCGCGACGTGACCGTCCGACGTTCCAAATCCCCGAAAGCAGATCGCGACGTCGTTCCGGTCGGTTAGCGGCTTGTTGAAATTCGGATCATTCCTGTTGAATTCGTTCTTCTTGTAAACGAAGGCGTTGGTGCAGCCAGCGGTAAGCCCGGCGAGAAGAACGGCAAGGATGAGTGGCGAACGTGTCATGGCTCGTTATGGCCATCGCAACGACGGTTACAGGCGCAGAGACCCTCTGCGCAATCGCCCCAAGGTGTCGCGGAGGCGCGATTGACACCTAGCAGAAATTCTGCGGCGACAGCCAGCAGAACCGCCCGAGGTGCCTTGCTTAACCCAGGTGGATCCGGGCGGTACCCCGCTCGCTGCCGATGATTTAGGACATCAGCAGTTGCTTAGATCCCTCCGACGCGGAGCAAGTGGACACTGAACAGCCGCTCCGCATCGGACCAGACGGCGGTGGGCCGGAAGCCGGCGGAGGCGGCTAAACGGCGGAATTCCTCAACTGTATATTTGTAAGAGTTTTCGGTGTGAATCGATTCGCCTGCGGCGAAGCGAAACGCGCGGCCGGAGACACGGCCCGTTTGTGAGACGGCACTCACCAGGTGCATCTCGATTCGACCGTCTTTATCGTTCCAGAAGGCGCTGTGGTCGAAGCTTTCGAGGTCGAAGCGTCCGTCCAACTCCCGGTTGATCCGAACGAGAAGATTGCGATTGAAGGCCGCCGTAACCCCGGCGCTGTCGTTATAGGCCGCGTGCAGCACCCGAGAATCTTTTTTCAGGTCAACGCCGATCAGCAGCCATCCGTCGGCGCCGAGTTGTCGGGCGAAGCGAATGAGCAGGCATGCGGCGTCCGGCGGATGCAGATTGCCAATGGTGGAGCCGGGAAAAAAGCCGATTCGCGGGCCCGCCGGCATATTCCGCGGCAGCGACATCGGGCGCGCGAAGTCGGCGCAGACCGGACGTACCGTGAGCCGCGGGTAATCGGCAGCAAGTGCACTGGCCGCCAGCCGGAGGTGATCGCGCGATATGTCAATCGGCACGTATCCGCCCGGCCGGCGCAGGGCCTCCAGCAGGATGCGGACCTTGACGCTCGCTCCGCTGCCGTACTCCACCAGAACGGCTTCGGGGGGCACGATGTCGGCTAGTTCGCCAGCATTGGCGCGCAGGATCTCCGTCTCTGTTCTCGTCGGATAATACTCTGGAAGCGTGCAGATCTGATCGAACAGTCGGGAGCCTGCCGCGTCATAGAAGAACTTGCTGGGTATTTGCTTCTGGTGCCGCGAGAGGCCAGCGAGAACCGCCTCGCGAAACTCGGCGGTCGAATCTTCGTCGAGGTCGAGGATAGGAGTCTCTGCGAACCTCGCCATGCTAGACATCCTCGGCCAGACGCAATCCGGCAAACTGCCAGCGCTGATGCGGATAGAAGAAATTGCGATAGGTTGCCCGAATGTGGCCGCGGGCAGAGACGCACGAGCCGCCCCGCAGCACCATCTGGTTGCACATGAATTTACCGTTGTACTCGCCAACGGCGCCGACGGCCGGACGAAATCCTGGATAGGGGGCATAGGCGCTCTGCGTCCACTCCCAGGCATCGCCAAACATTTGTCGAAGCCGGCCGCTTTCGCCGACACCCTCGCTGACGGCGGTCGGCCGCAGGGGCGCGCGGTCAACGGCTTCCCCCACAAGCATGTTTCCCGTGACTGGGACGCCGGACGCGGCGAATTCCCATTCGGTCTCGGTCGGGAGCCGCTTGCCCGCCCAGCGGGCGAACGCATCCGCCTCGTAGTAGCTGATGTGACAGACGGGCGCCCGGGGATCGAGCGGTTGTCGGCCGCGCAAGGTCATCGCGGAGTCACGGTGTGGGCCGTCTTCCTGCCAGTACAACGGCGCACGCCAGTGTTCGGCCTGCACCGTCGCCCAGCCATCGGACAGCCAAAGCTCGGCTCGAAGGTAGCCACCGTCCGCGATGAAATCGCACCACTCCCCATTTGTCACCAGACGGTTGGCCAGCCGAAACGGGCGCAGGAAGACGGTGTGGCGCGGTCCTTCGTTGTCAAAGGCGAACTCTTCGGCCCCATCGTTGCCGATCTCGCGCAGCCCACCGGTGAAGGTCACCCATTCGGGATTGTGCGCCATTGCACCGGAAGGGCTGTTGTCGGCGGGCAGGTAGGCGGGTTGCAGCGGATTGAGGGAAAAGGCATGCAGGACGTCGGTCAGCAGCAGTTCCTGGTGCTGCTGTTCGTGATGGATCCCGAGCTGCGTCAACGGTACCACGGCTTGGGCGGTCTCGCTGGAGCGGGCGATCAACTCCATCATCGCCGTCTCGACGCACGCGCGGTACCGCAGGATGTCCGCCACGGACGGGCGGGTCAGCAGGCCGCGCTGCGGCCGCGAGTGGCGCGGTCCCACCGCCTCGTAATACGAATTGAACAGGAAGCCCCAGCGGTCGTCGTAAGGTCGCCAGCCCGGCAGGAACGGCACCAGCAGGAAAGTTTCGAAGAACCAGGTGGTATGCGCCAGATGCCATTTGGTAGGGCTGGCGTCGGGCATTGACTGGACAACCTGATCTTCTTCGGTGAGCGGGCGGGCGAGCGCCTCGCTCCGCGCTCTTGTGTGCCGAAACTCTTCGATCAACCCTGTTGGATCGGTGACCGCTTGGAAACCCGCGGCGGCCGGGCCCAGCGTGCCGGCGTTCCTGCTGCGCATGGCAACCCTCTCCCGGTGTGTTCTTTTTGACGTGAACCTGCGACGAGCGTGCACGCGCATGGCCGGGTTCTGCCTTGGCCAACGGTCTCGGTAAAAGAGAGTTCCCTGGAGGGATCCCGGATTCTCGTTGTTGACCGGGTTTCGACCAGTTGTTCTGAAGGATGGCGATCGGCCAACTTGCTTACAAGATCGGCTCGCCCCGCCGCTCACACCGTTGACGGATGCAGCCGCGTTGCTGGCTCTTCAGCCCAGGGATTGCGGTGCAAGTGAAGCAGTAGCGCGCTATGATGGCGAGTAAGAATCGGTTTCAACCGCTTCTTGGGCACTGGCGACACGACACGGCGTCGGCATGGCCCCCGGGAGGCTGAATGGACTCGATCGTCAACTCGGATCGTCTGCTGGTTTGGTTCCTCGCCATCCGCGATTTCCTGCGGATGTACATAACGACAGAGGCAAATCTGCTCCAACTCCCGGCGATCTTCCTGACCTTGTTCGGCGCCTGGCTCGTGGCCCGCGCCATCGAGCCGTGGCTCAGCAGGATTGCCCGCAACACGGCCGTGGACGAATACCAGGCGCAGTTCAACGTCGCGAACATCGTGCCGCTGTCGCTACCAGTGCTTTGGGCAGCGGCACTGTGGATTTCGATGGTGGTCGCACGGGAATTCAACTGGCCGTCGCACCTGGTTTCGATCGCAGTCGATCTCGCATCTGCCTGGCTGCTGATTCGCATTGCTTCGGCGCTCATTCCCAATGCCGCGATCGCGCGCGTCGTTGCGGTGGTTGCCTGGATCATCGCTGCTCTTCACGTCGTCGGGTTGCTGACGCCAACAATTGGCCTTCTACAGAGAATATCGTTCACCCTTGGCAACGCGCGGCTGTCGTTGCTGACCATTGTCGAGATGCTGCTGACCCTGGGTGTGCTGGTCTGGGGCGCCAGCATCGCCGGGCGATTTGCGGAACGCCGTCTGGCCGCGGTTCCTACGCTGACCGCCACGGCGAAGGTGCTGCTGGGCAAGCTTGCGAAGATCGTGTTGTTCAGCCTTGCGTTTTTCCTGGCGATCGGCACCGCTGGCATCGATCTGACGGCGCTCGCGGTCTTCACCGGCGCGGTCGGCGTGGGCGTCGGTTTCGGCCTGCAGCGGACGATTTCCAACCTGTTTGCGGGGATCGTGCTGTTGCTCGACAAATCCATCAAGCCCGGCGACATCCTCGAAGTGGGAGGGACGTTCGGCTGGGTCGCCTCGCTTGGCGCGCGCTATGTCGAGGTGGAAACCCGTGACGGGACACAGTTTCTGATTCCTAACGAGGACATCATCACCCACCAGGTTTTCAACTGGACGCATCAACACGACAACGTCCGCCTGAAAATCCGGGTTCGGGTTGCGTACGATACAGACGTTCGCAAGGCGCTGGCGCTGATGCGCGAGGCTGCCGGTCGCCCGGCCCGCGTCCTGAAAACCCCGATTCCTAACCCGCTGGTCGTCGGCTTCGGCGACAACGGCCTGGAACTCGAATTGCGCTTCTGGATCGCCGACGTGCGCAACGGCATCCATAACGTCTCCAGTGAGGTGTTCGTTGAAATCCTGGATCTGTTCCGCGAGAACGCGATCAAGATCCCGCTTCCACAGCGCGACCTTCACGTGCAGTCACTGCCGGCGGGGGCGGCGGCGAGCGAGCAACGGCGCCTGTATGGCCGGGCGGCGGGAGGGGGCGGGGCGTGAGATGAGGGTGACACGCAGACAATGGACGACCTGCGCCGCACTATAGGTCACCAACTAGAAGACCCTCGCTCCATATGCCGTGCGGCGGATGCGAGGGTCTAGCGGAACGCGCTCTTGCGTCCGGGCTCGACTAAAGCGAGCGTACACTTGGACTTCGAAGGAGATTGCCGGTGCCAAGTAGCCGGCAACCTAGTATTGGTCCGGTGGAGTCATGCGGCTCTTGCACCCTCCACTTGCTGTTTCCACTAATATAACTGTGGTCCTGTTAAGCCGCTCTGTCAAGCTTGGTCAGCAATCTTGGTTGCCGGGGGCAAGCGGATGGCCACCGCGCGACAAACAGGCGGGCGCTGCGGCAATCACGAGGCAGGCAGACGGCCGTCGGGGCGCGGAGCCCGTCCGAGCGGACGAGGAGCGATCAACGGGACCGTTTCATGTCATGGCTGTAATCGCTGACTGTGTTTCTCAGGTCGATCACCTCCCGCTCGATCTGCTCGATTTTCTTATCCCGGGTTGCGAGATCGCTGGAAATGGAGCGCTCAATGCGCATTTCCAACTGCGTCAGCTGGGAGATCAGCTGGTTGAGCTTGGTCTCGACGACGCTGATGTTCTTGCTGACCTCCCCAAAGTTGGCGATGCGTTCGGCTCGCCCTCGCTCGACGTCCTTGGCGGTTTCATCGACCTTCTGCACCAGCGCAGTGCCGCCCGCAATGGCGACGGCGAGGGAAGCCGAGGCGATCGCTCCGACGATCATCGCCGTGGTCTTGTCGATGGCGATCCAGTTCCGCGCATCGGCCGGCTCGCGGCGATATTCCTGATATCGGTAATAGTCGGCGCGAGCTGGCGAGTGCAGCGGTTCCCAATGATCCCCATTACTTTCGCCCGTCATTGACATTCTCCTGGTGCGGCGCGTGTCGCGCCCGGCCGCCGGTATCAGCGTCGCAAGGAGCGGTCAGTCGGTCCTGTTCGGCGACCGTGAGCGCCATTCGCTCGACGCGAGCAAGCTGGCCGCCCAGCATTTCGATCTTGTCTTCGAGCGCCCGGAGCTTGCTGTTGATTTCCAGCGGCTGGATCAACTGTTCGGACCGCAGATCTCTCAATCGTGTGTCGAGTACTTGGACGACGGCGATGTTGGCAATGAGGAGGCAACCTGCAATGCCCAAGACCCATGGCGACATTGCAATGAAGGCTTTTCTTTGCTGTTCGGGCCGGACGACAGTCCAACTGGCTTCTTCAGGATCGCGTTGGTCCGAATTCATGATGGCTGCTTTGTCGCATTGACGGTTGGGGGACGGCTTCCATGGCTAAATGGCCGTCTCGCGCGTTATATGATAACAGCCCCAATTATAGTAAAATATTCCTAGTTGTCAAGAGTGAGGCGCCCGCCGGCCAGCCCACGCTTTTGCAGCAGGGACGCGGAATGACGTCGGGGGCGGCCGGACACTTAATCACTTCCTTTCGGGGCACCGAAATGCGATCGCTCGGAGGCCCGCCCGGTTCCGCTAGGGTCAATAGAGGCATGGTCGGAAAACCCCGCCGTTGACTGTCCCCGCGGCCGCGTCTTGATTTGTTTGCGTCCGAAAGGGCAAGATCTGTGGGAAGCAGGACCTGAAGGAAGGTGCGACTATGGGAGCATTTCTGAAAGAGTTTCGAGAATTTGCGATCAAAGGGAACGCCGTCGACCTGGCCGTCGGCCTCATCATCGGCGCTGCATTCGGCAAGATCGTTTCATCATTGGTGGATGATGTCATCATGCCGCCCATTGGACTGCTGCTCGGGCGGGTCGATTTCGGGGATCTGTTCATCAATCTTACCGGCCGGGACTTCACCTCCCTGGCGGCGGCACGGGCAGCCGGAGCCGCGGTCATCGCCTACGGTAGCTTCATCAACACATTGATTAACTTCGCGATCGTTGCCTTTGCGGTGTTCCTTCTGGTGAAGCAGATCAACCGGCTGAAGCGGGCCGCAGGGCTGGAGGAGGATGCTCCTCCCGCTCCGCCGGCCGATGTCGTGCTGCTCCAGGAGATCCGCGACATCCTGGCGGAAAAGTCCTCGCTGCCGCGCAGGCCGGCGGAATGAGTGAACGCTGCGAAGCTTCCAAACTGACCGAGTTCGCTCCCGCCGATGTCGAAGTCCTGGACAAGCGGACGGGCTACTCAGGGTACTTCTCGCTGAACATTTATCGGCTGCGTCACAAGCTGTTCGCCGGAGGATGGGGCGCGCCGATGCAGCGGGAAATCTTTGACCGGGGGCACGCCGTCGCCGCGGTCCTTTACGATCCGGGGACGGATGTCCTTGTGCTCATTCAGCAGTTCCGGACGGGCGCGCTGATTGCCGCGGAGCAGCCGCATCTCGCCGGGGCCTTCTCACCGTGGTTGATCGAAATCGTCGCGGGGATCATCGACGACGGCGAAACGCCTGAAGCGGTCATGCAGCGCGAAGCGGTGGAAGAGGCGGGATGCACGGTCCGCGAACTGCGGCAGATTCTGCCGATTCTCACAACCCCGGGCGGTTCCAGCGAGTCGGTGGTCCTTTATTACGGGCTTGTGGATGCGCCCGCCGTCGGTGCCCTGCATGGTCTGGACGAAGAGCATGAGGACATCCGGGTCATCACCGCCACTCCGGAAGAAGTGTGGCAGTGGATGGACGAAGGCCGGATCGTCAACGGTCCGGCGCTGGTCGGCCTGCAGTGGTTCCGCATTCACGAAAAGGCGCTGCGGAGCGCGACCGGGCTCGGCGCGACGGCGTGCGGCTGAGCAGTGGCCGCCGGTCTTGTCAAGCGAGCGGCTCCGTGCGTATAGTGGCCCCAGATGTTGTAGGGTTTGGAGCAGGCTCGTGCGAAAGCTGGTGTATGCACTGCTGGTCGCGTTGCTTCTGCCGGCGTCGGCGGGGGCTCTGCCGCCGCTCGACGC
>DAIQPV010000086.1:0-10335 GCA_036787145.1 Rhodospirillales bacterium | reverse complement strand
GGGTCGTGCTTCCCGATCACCTCCACTGCGTCTGGACGCTGCCGCCCGGCGACGACGATTTTTCAACCCGCTGGCGGTTGATCAAGACGATCTTCAGCCGCGCCCTGGCCGGTGGCGAGCGGCGGTCCGTGGCCGCGTCCGCGGCGGCGAGCGCGGCATCTGGCAGCAAGCGTAGCCGGTGAAGCGTGAGCGAAATCCGGATTTACTTGCCGCCAGAGGGTCCCGCATTCCGCTTCGCTTAATGCAGGCTACAAATCACGATCACTCACGATGTGCATCGAACCTCCGGATGCAGGATCCGGGATCGTCTGGCTCCTCCTGGGGTTCAGCCTCCTCCCCCTGGGTTGGTGGGTTGTTGGACGGTGGTGTCGCGTGGCAAGACTTGGGGCTTGCGCTGGTGTGGTGCGGAGAGTGACGGCGGTCTTGACGACAAATGACGATATTTGACGACAGATGCCGCTCCTTTTGCCGGTGAATAGAACGATATCAATGCGTTAGTAGATTTTTCCGGTCCAAATCGGCTCCCAATCGACGCCTCCCGGCACGGAAAGTGGACTGAACGCGCAAGCTGGAGTGGAGGCCGCACCGCATCGGGTGCGTTGAGCGCGGCGAAAACCCTCCGCTTTTCCCTTCCTACGTCGGCCCGCTCAGATATCGGCGTAGACGTGGGTTTCGGCCTTGCCGCCGGGATGGGTGACGGCGCCGGCGCTGGCGTCGCCGACGGTCTGGGCGTACTTCCACAGCGCGCCGGACTGGAAATCGTGTGCCCGCGGCTGCCATGCGGCGCTTCGACGCTCCAGCTCCCCGGCGGGCACGTCCAGCTCGATCGTTCCCGCCTCGGCATCGAGCGCGATCATGTCGCCGTCGCGAACCAGCGCGATCGGACCACCCACCGCCGCCTCCGGGCCGACGTGGCCGACGCAGAAGCCGCGGGTGGCCCCGGAAAAGCGGCCGTCGGTGATCAGCGCCACCTTGCCGCCGGTCCCCTGGCCGTAGAGCGCCGCGGTCGTCGACAGCATCTCGCGCATGCCGGGGCCGCCGCGCGGCCCTTCGTAGCGGATCACCAGCACATCGCCTTCCCGATAGTCGCGCCGGCTGACCGCCTCGAAACACTCTTCCTCCGAATCGAAGCAGCGCGCCGGCCCGCGGAACTTCAGGTCGGCAAGGCCGGCGATCTTGACGATCGCGCCCTGTGGCGCCAGCGAGCCCTTCAGGCCCACGACACCGCCGGTGGGCGACAGCGGGTCGGAGACCGGCCGGATCACGTCCTGGCCCGCCGGGAACGTCACATCCGCAAGGTTCTCGGCGATGGTCCGGCCGGTGACCGTCAGGCAGTCGCCGTGGATGAAGCCGCCGTCCAACAGGGCCTTCAGCAGCACCGGAACGCCGCCGACATCGTACATGTCCTTGGCGACGTAGCGGCCGGCAGGCTTCAGGTCGGCGATATAGGGCGTGCGGCGGAAAATCGCGCAGACATCGTCGAGACCGAAGTCGATGCCGGCCTCGTGGGCGATCGCCGGCAGGTGCAGGCCGGCGTTGGTCGAGCCGCCTGAGGCGGCGACCACGGTCGCGGCATTCTCCAGCGACCTGCGGGTGACGATGTCGCGCGGCCGGATGCGGTTGGCCAGCAGGTTCATCACCGCCCGGCCGGAGGCCTCGCACAAGGCGTCGCGGGACTCGTAGGGGGCCGGCGCGCCGGACGAACCCGGCAGGGCGAGGCCCATCGCCTCGGCAACGCACGCCATCGTGTTGGCGGTGAACTGACCGCCGCAGGACCCGGCGGACGGGCAGGCGACGCATTCCAGGTCATGCAGCTCCGCGTCGGACATCTTGCCGGCAGAGTGGTTGCCAACCGCCTCGAACACGTCCTGCACCGTTACGTCCTTGCCGTGAAACCGACCGGGCAGGATCGATCCACCGTAGACGAAGACCGACGGCACGTTCAGGCGGACCATCACCATCATCATTCCCGGCAGCGACTTATCGCAGCCCGCCAGCCCCACCAGCGCGTCGTAGCAGTGGCCGCGCATGGTCAATTCCACCGAGTCGGCGATCACCTCGCGCGAGACCAGCGACGATTTCATGCCCGCATGGCCCATGGCGATGCCGTCGGTCACCGTGATGGTGGTGAACTCCCGCGGCGTGCCCCCGGCCGCCTTGACGCCGAGCTTGACCGGCTGGGCCTGGCGGGCAAGGGCGATGTTGCAGGGGGCCGCCTCGTTCCAGCAGGTGGCGACGCCCACGAACGGCCGCTCGATGTCGTCGGCGCCGAGCCCCATCGCGTAGTAGTAGGACCGGTGCGGGGCCCGCTCCGGGCCTTGCGTCACGTGCCGGCTCGGCAGTTTCGCCTTGTCGAAGAGACGGGTGCGGTGGTCGTCGGGCATGGAATTGCGGTCCCTGCGCTGTGCGATGCCAAAGGGGCAAGTGAAGATAGAGGTGCGGCCCCCGGGTGCCTAGCCGTTTTGCTGAGACGCTACCCGCCAAGAGCCGCAAGCTTTTCGACTTGGCCGGAGCGCGACGCGCCGTTAGGGTCTCGCGGCGTCGGCTCCGCCGGCTTCACCCGTCCGTCAGGGGAAACTCGAAGTGACCTGGGACACGCTCCAGATCATCATCGTCATCGCGCTCGTGGTGATTGTCTTCTTCGGCATGATCCGCGAAGTGATCGCGCCGGAAATCCTGGCGATGGTGGCAGTGGCCCTGCTCCTGCTGCTGGGCATCCTGAGAACCCGCGATGTGTTGCAGGTTTTCAGCAACACCGCCCCGTTCACGGTCGGCTGCCTGTTCATTCTCTCGGCGGCGCTGGAGCGCACCGGCGTGATCGACGCCATGGGTCATGCGATGGGGCGCATTCCCTGGCGATCGCCGTGGCAGGCCTGTCTGGTGATGATGCTGGGCTGCCTGATAACGTCTGCGTTCATCAACAACACCCCTATTGTCGTCATCATGACGCCGGTCATCATCTCGCTGGCGCATTCGATGAAGACGAGCGCCTCGAAGTATCTGATCCCGCTCTCGTACGCGACGATTCTCGGTGGGACCTGCTCCCTGATCGGCACATCGACGAACATCATCGTCGATGGCGTGGCCCAGTCGAAAGGCCTGCCGCCGTTCAGCATGTTCGAAATCTCTTCCGCAGGCATGGTTTATGGCGTGGTCGGCATGCTCTATATGGCGCTGATCGGCTGGCGCCTGCTGCCGGATCGTCAGACGCTGTCCGACGTTCTGATCGACCTGTCCGGCCGCAAGTTTCTCACGGAAGTGGTTGTCCCGCCGGGCTCACCGATGATCGGCAAGACGCTCGGCGAGGCGGGGATCACCGGCCGGCGCGGCTACAAGGTCATCGATCTCATTCGCGAGGAGGGATCTTTCGACCCGGAGCATGGAGAACCGACGCTGGCTGGAGGCGACCGGATCGTCCTGCGGATGAGCGTCGCCGAATTCATGGGGCTGCGCGACACGGGCGATCTGGTCGTCGAGAAGAACGCGCCACAGGCGCTCGAGCCCATCGCCAGCCGCAACGTCCGGATGATGGAGGGGATCGTCGGCCCCCATTCCAGCTTTGCCGGTCAGCGGGTCGTCGACCTGAACCTGCGGCGTCTGTACGACACCTACATTCTCGCCATCCATCGACAGAATGAGAACCTGCACGGCAACTTCGACCAGGTACGCCTGCAGTTCGGCGATACGATCCTCCTGGAGGGACCGCCGGACGGATTGAAGCGGCTGTTCGAGCGCGGCGACCTGATCAACCTGACGGAAGTGACGGAACGGCCATTCCGCCGCAACAGGGCCTGGCTGGCCATCCTGGCCGTCCTCGTGGTTATCGTGCTGTCCGCGTTCGAAGCCTTGCCGATTGCCGCCATCGCGTTCATCGCCGCCACCCTCGTTGTCGCACTCGGCTGTCTCGACGCCGAAGAAGCCTACAAGGCGATCCACTGGCCCATTCTGATGCTGATCTTCGGAATGCTGGCGCTGGGGACGGCGATGGAGACGACCGGCGCCGGCGCAATGATCGTGACGTTCATCGTCGGTCTGGTCGGAGGATTGGGGCCGGTGGCCGTGCTCTCGATCCTCTATCTGCTCACCTCGTTTCTGACCGAGTTCATGAGCAACAACGCCACCGCCATTCTGTTGACGCCGATCGCGATCGGTCTTGCCCAACAGATGGGCGTCGATCCGCGTCCCTTCGTCGTCGCCGTGATGTTCGCCGCATCGGCCAGCTTCGCGACGCCGATCGGTTATCAGACGAACACGTTCGTCTATGGGGCGGGCGGCTACAAGTTCACCGACTTCGTGAAGGTTGGCCTGCCGCTCAATGTCGTGCTGTGGGTGGTGGCGAGCTTCGTGCTGCCGTATTTCTGGCCGCTCTAGCCAGGAAGCCGGGAACGACCGCCGCCGGTCAGGCGGCAGGTCGGGTCAGGCAGCAGGAGCAGCGACCGGGCGCGAGGAGGCGCGGGCCGGCACCGGGTCGAGATCAAGACCGATGTCGAGGATCGGCGCGGAATGGGTCAGCCAGCCGAGCGACACGATATCGACGCCGGCCGCCGCCACCTCGCCGAGGTTGGCCAGGGTGATGCCGCCGGACGCTTCCGTCACCATACGCCCGCCGACAAGATCGACCGCATCTTTCAGCTGCGCCGGCGTCATATTGTCGAGGAGCACGGCATCGGCGCCCACCTCGATCAACTCCCGCAACTGGCCGAGGGTGTCCACCTCAACCTCGATTTTCACCATGTGACCGAGCCGTCGCCGCGCCCGCCCGACCGCCGCCGCGATGCCTCCGGCAGCGACGATGTGGTTGTCCTTGATCATCACCCCATCGTCGAGGCCGAAGCGGTGGTTCATGCCGCCGCCCATGCGCACCGCGTATTTCTCCAGCACGCGCAGCCCCGGTGTCGTCTTTCGGGTGCAGACGATACGGGTGCCGGTCCCCTTGACCACCTCGACGGCAGTGCGCGTCGCCGTGGCGATCCCGCACAAGGCACTGAGCAGATTGAGTGCGGTCCGCTCGGCGGTCAGGATCGGCCGCGCCGGGCCTTCGATGGCCGCGATCGTGCCGCCGATGCCGACGTCGGTCCCGTCCGGTTGATCGATGACGATCGCCAGCTGTGGACTCAGCTGGCGGAACGCCGACAACGCCGCCGGCAATCCCGCCACCCGGCCGGGGCGCCGCGCCACCAGCCGGGCGCGAACGAAGGCGTCGTCCGGCACGACCGTGTCCGACGTGATGTCGCCGGCCATGCCGAGATCCTCCTCCAGCGCGCGGCGAACGATGCCTTCATACATCAAGGGGTAGAGCGGTCCGGCATCGGGCATCGTGGTCTTCCGGTAGGTGGCCGTTGCGTTCAGGAGGCGGTGATGCGCGAGCGGAGGGCGACGGCTTCCCCGGTCTGCCCCAGATCGGCAAGACCGAGCACCTGCCGGTGCCGCCATTCCTCGCGCGTCTCGGGGAAGTCGGAGCGACAATGCGCCCCCCGACTTTCTTTGCGCCACGTCGCGGCCAGCGTGACCAATCGGGCAACGGTCAGCATGTTGCGCAACTCACAGCCGTGGAGCAGCGTGGCGAAATCGTTCGGCAGCTCCGTTCCGGCAAAGCTGTCAAGCTGCGCCTGCACCGCCGCCAGTCCATCGGACGCAAGGCGGAGGCCATCGGCGTCGCGGACAATGCCGACGTGGGCGGCCATCAGCCGGCGCACGGCATCGCGAAGCTGCATAGCCTCAAGCGGCGGAACCCCGATCCCGGCCGGGGCAGCGCGCCGCGGCTCAACCGCGGGCTGTGTCGACGGGCCGGCCCTGCGGATATCGGCGGCGACACGGCGGCCAAAGACGAGGCCCTCTAACAGGGAGTTGCTCGCCAGTCGATTGGCACCGTGGACGCCGGTCATTGCTACTTCACCACAGGCCCACAAGCCGTCCACCGAAGTCCGTCCCCGCGCGTCGGTGACAATGCCGCCCATGTGGTAGTGGGCAGCGGGCGTGATCGGCACCGGCTCTCGCAGCGGCTCGTAGCCTGCACCGCGACACAAGCTCAGCGCCTGAGGGAAGCTCGCCTCCCCTTTCGCCGCCAGTGCGGGACGCAGGTCCAGCAGAACCGTCTCGCCTGCCGAGGCGCGCCGGGCAATGGCCCGAGCCACGACGTCGCGCGGCGCCAGTTCCGCCAGTGGATGTTCATCCAGCATAAAGCGGCGCCCTTCGGCGTCGAGCAACAGCGCGCCAGCCCCCCGCAGTGCTTCGGTCAGCAGCGGCAGGCGCGCGCCGTCGGTATGCGTGGCGGGGAGCAGGGCGGTCGGATGGAACTGGACGAATTCGAGATCGGCAAGCTGTGCTCCGGCGCGCGCCGCGAGGGCAAGCCCGTCACCGGTGGCTTCGGTCGGGTTGGTGGTGGCCCGCCACAACGCGCCGGTCCCACCGGTCGCCAGCACCACATGGTTGGCGTGCACCTGAACCCAGCCTTCGTCGGCCTGAAAGGCGAGCAGACCGGCAACGCGGTCCTGCTGGCGGATGAGATCCACGACAACACAGCCGGGCACGACCCGGATGGAGGGAGTTGCCGCAACCATCTCGATCAAGGAGTGGATCAGGTTCTTGCCGGTCGTGTCGCCGCCTGAGTGCACGATCCGTGCGGCGGAGTGCGCCGCCTCGCGGCCAAGCACAACCTCCCCGTCCGCCCCGCGGTCGAAGGGGACACCGGCCGCAATCAGCGTGCGGACCGCATCGGCGCCGTCGCGGGCGAGAAGCAGCGCCCGGTCGGCATCGACCAGCCCGGCTCCCGCGTCTACGGTATCGGCGGCGTGGCTCTCGGCGCTGTCGCCCTGACCAACGGACGCGGCAATGCCCCCCTGCGCCCAGACGCTGGAACCGCCCTGCGGCATCGGGGTCTTGGTCAGCAGCAGGACCGGCAGCGGGGCGAGAGCGAGCGCGCAGGTCAGACCGGCGACACCGGATCCGACGACCACGACGGACGTCCGCCAATGCTTCAGAACGGACTCAGATTCCGACCACAGTCCATGACAATCAGGCATGAGGAAAGCCTCCTTAGCGTCCGACGGCGAGCATGCGCTCCACGGCCAGGCGGGCGCGCGCGGCGACCTCAGGATCGATCTCGACGCGCGGCGTCATCGTCTGGAGCGAACGATGGATGTTCGCGAGCGTGATGCGCTTCATGTGCGGACAGAGGTTGCAGGGACGGACAAACTCCACGTCTTTCACTTCGGCGGCGACGTTGTCGCTCATCGAGCACTCGGTCACCATCAGCACCTTCGCCGGCCGCCGTTCGCGGACAAAGTCGACCATCTGCGCGGTCGAACCGACGAAGTCGGCGGCCTCCAGCACGTCCGGGGGACACTCCGGGTGGGCGATCACCACCAGGTTCTCCGTACCGGCGCGGTAGCGTCGAACTTCGTCGCCGGTGAAGCGCTCGTGAACCTCGCAGTGGCCGGTCCACTTGATGATCTGAACCTTGGTCTGCGTTGCCACCCAGCTTGCCAGATACTCATCGGGGAGGAAGATCACCCGGTCCACACCCAGCGACTCCACGATCTTCACCGCGTTGCCGGACGTGCAGCAGATGTCGCATTCGGCCTTAACCGCGGCCGAGGTGTTGACGTAAGTGATCACCGGGACGCCCGGATAAGCCTGGCGCAGCAGCCTCACGTCGGCCGGCGTGATCGATTCGGCGAGCGAGCAGCCGGCCAGTTCGTCCGGAATCAGAACCACCTTATCCGGATTGAGCAGCTTTGCCGTCTCCGCCATGAAGTGAACGCCGGCAAGAACGATCACGTCGGCGTCGGTGTCAACGGCGCGCTGCGCCAGCGCGAGGCTGTCGCCGACGATGTCGGCGACGCAGTGAAAGATCTCCGGCGTCTGGTAGTTGTGCGCCAGGATCACCGCATTCCGCTGAAGTTTCAGCTTGTTGATCGCATCCACCAGCGGAGCGTGCACCGGCCATTCAAATTCGGGAATGACCCGGCTGACGCGATCGTAAAGCGGCGCCGTCGCGGCGGCAACGTCGGGCGTATAGGCGAGAACATTGTCTGCGAGTACGGACATCGGCAACCCTGGCAGTCGATACATACGTTCAACAAAACGGTCTGACGACCCACTATTATGCTCGGTCAGAGCATAATTCGGCAATACTATCCCTTGTCATGTCGGAAAGTGTCAAGCCGGTTTCAGGGCGCTGCAATGCCCCGTAACAATAAGTGAAGTCGCGAAGCGTTCGCGCCGGACTGGAAAAATGCTGCGGCGCGTCAAACCGGCGGAGCGCTTGCTACGGTGCCGGGCGCAGCGTCGGCAGCGCCACTCCGGCGGCCGGCTTGGCCCTGAGGACTGCCCGCCGGAAGCGGAACAGCTCGGCCGGTCTGCCCCGCCTCTCCGATTGCACGCGTCCGGTGGGCTCCACCAGTGCGCTCGCCGCCAAGGTCCTGCGAAAGTTCTGCTTATGCAGCCTCTGTCCGCTCAGCGCCTCGACGACCCGTTGCAGCCTGAACAGGGTGAACTCGCCCGGCAGGAGATCGAAAACCAGCGGCCGGTAGACAAGCTTGCCGCGCAAGCGCCCGAGGGCCGTGGCCAGGATGCGGCGGCTGTCGAGCGCCATGACCGTTCCGGTCATCGGCGAGCCGGCATCCGAGCCCGACGGCTGCGCCTGATCTCGCAAGGCTTCGCCGACCAGTCCGGTTTCGTAAAGGAGTTCGTACCGCTCCAGCGTGCGCACCGGGTCCCATGGCGAAGCCCCGCTCAGACCAAAGCAGATGCCGGCGCGCTCCTCCCGCTCCCGCCGCTCGCTTCCCTCAGCGGCGTCGTCGATCCACCGTAAGAGCGCGGGCCTGATCAAGTGATCGATGATACCGGGCTGTCCGAAGCGCCAGTCTTCCCAGGGAAGGCAGCTGTACCATTCGCGCCAGCAGGCATCGCTGCCGCCGCGGAGGGGATGCTCCCGGGTCAGCGCAAGATAGGCGACCGACAACAGCCGGGGGCCGCCGGACCGCTCGCCCGGATGGCGGCAACGATCGCCGAACGTATAGAGCTGCTCCACATAGCGAAGCTCAAGCCCGGTCTGCTCGGCAACAAGGCGACGCAGACCGGAATCGAGCGTGCGATGCCGTGAGGGGTCGAACGGGCCCGAGGGAAGGTCGTCCGATCCGTTCGTGTCGCCCGGCGCACGCACGGCGAGGATCCGTGGCACCTCGTCGGTGACCGCGATAACGACGCCGGTAAGGCTGACGGCAATCACGGTCGCAACACAAGCGAACCGCCTTCGCAGGCAAGCGATTGACAGCGCGCGCTCAAGGCTCGCCGCTGCTCGATAAACGACCGCGCAACCACTTCACCAGTTCGTCCCCGCTCGGGTCCGCAGGCACCTCGGTGCGTCTTGCCCCCTTGGGCGTCGACGGCGGGGCATCCCGGACTGCGGTTGCCGGCTGCAATCCGGCGGGGCCGGATGTCGGGCCAGAATTGCCGATGGCCACCACCGGGACGGGCGTCCCGCCGGCACCCGAACCGGCTCGCCGGGTGTCTCCGCTCCCGGCAGTGGCGGAAGATGCGGTGGGCGCTCGCAAGTCGCTTGCTGCGGTGGCAATCGGCTGTTCGTCCGGCGTGGTGATCCGGGTCATGATCCCGCGTCGCTCGGCCAAGGCCCGATCGACCGCCGGCCAGTCCACGCGGCCGGCCGCCTTGCCTGCCTTGCGCGAAACCAGCTCGCGCGCCTCGGCCGGGGAGACCGGATCAAACCGCTTTTCGTCTTCCCATTGCCGCACCTGCGCGATGGTCGGCGTCGCCTCGATGAAGAGATCGTTGCCCACCCAGCCGACTTTTACCGGCTGATCGACCGCCGTCACCGGCGTGCCAACAGCCACCTTCTGGTAAAGCTCCTGGACATTATCTTCGTACATTCTGATGCAGCCGCGGCTGGCGCGCCGACCGATGCCGTATTCCTTGTTGGTACCGTGGATCAGATAGCTGCTCCAGCCGAGGTAAAGGGCCCGGGATCCGAGGGGGTTGTCCGGTCCGGCAGGAACCATCGCCGGCAACTCCGGATCATCGGCCCGCGCGGACGGCGTCGGCCGCCAGACCGGATTGACGGTCTTTGCGACCACCAGGTTCTGCCGACGGGCGTCGCGTGGCCGTCCCGCCCGATGCCGATGGGGTACGACCGCACCAGCTTTCCCTTTTCATAGTAGTAGAGCCGCTGCTCCGGCAAATTCAGCACGATCCCTTCCCGCGGCCCGTCCGGAGCAAGATGTTGCTTCGGCAGCAGCACCAGCGTGCCGTCGCCCGGCATCCAGGGATCGACCCCGGGGTTGGCCATGGCGACCTCTAAAAAGCCAAGGCCGTGCT
>DAIQPV010000085.1:0-10346 GCA_036787145.1 Rhodospirillales bacterium | reverse complement strand
GATCGGCGCGCCCGACATGGCGTTCCCGCGCATGAACAACATCAGCTTCTGGCTGACCGCGGCCGGCTTCGTCATGCTGATGCTGTCCGCCGTGGTGGGCGAAGGCCCCGGAACCGGCTGGACGGTCTACCCGCCGCTTTCTTCCATCGCCTATCAGCCCGGCCCGTCGGTCGATTTCGGCATTCTGGCGCTGCACATCGCCGGCGCAGGGTCGATCCTGGGCGCCATCAACTTCATCGTCACGATCTTCAACATGCGCGCCCCCGGCATGACCATGCACCGGATGCCGCTGTTCGTCTGGTCGATCCTGGTGACCGCCTTCCTGCTTCTCCTCGCCCTGCCGGTGCTGGCGGGTGCGTTGACGATGCTGCTGACGGATCGGAACTTCGGCACGCACTTCTACGAGGTCGCGGGCGGCGGTGATCCGCTGCTGTGGCAGCACCTGTTCTGGTTCTTCGGCCATCCCGAGGTGTACATCATCATCCTGCCGGCCTTCGGCATCATCAGCCAGATCGTCTCGACGTTCTCGAAAAAGCCGATCTTCGGCTATCTCGGCATGGCTTACGCGATGTGCGCGATCGGCTTCGTCGGCTTTGTCGTCTGGGCCCACCACATGTTCATGACCGGCATTGGCGTCAACACCCGGGCCTACTTCACCGTGGCGACGCTGATCATCGCGGTGCCCACCGGCATCAAGATCTTCAGCTGGCTGGCCACCATGTGGGGTGGGTCGATCGAGTTCAAGGCGCCGATGCTGTATGCGATCGGCTTCATCTGGCTGTTCGTGCTCGGCGGCGTGACCGGCGTCGTCCTCGCCAACGCCGGCATCGATACCGCCTTCCACGACACCTACTATGTCGTCGCCCACTTCCACTACGTCATGGCGATCGCGGCGATCTTCGCCATGTTCGCCGCCTGGTACTACTGGATCGGCAAGATGTCCGGCCGGCAGTATCCGGAAGGGCTGGCCAAGGCGCAGTTCTGGGTCTTCTTCATCGGCGTCAACGTCCTCTTCTTCCCTCAGCACTTCCTGGGCATGGCCGGGATGCCACGCCGCATTCCCGACTATCCGGACGTCTATGCCGGCTGGAACATGGTTAGTTCGATCGGCGCGGCGATCACCGCGCTGGGAACGCTGATGTTCTTCTATATCGTCTTCCAGACGGTGCTCGGCGGCAGGAAGGCCGGGGCCAATCCCTGGGGAGAAGGGGCGACCACCCTGGAATGGACCGTTGCGTCACCGGCCCCCTTCCACACCCATGAGGAAATGCCGGTCATCGGCGACGGTGGCCATGGTCATAGCCATGGGCACGGTCACGGCCACGTCCGGCCGGCCGAGTAGTCTTGCGGTTCCTGCCGGCGCCGGGCAGCGATGTCCGGCGCCGGTCCGCAACACCGGTGACGCGGAGAAACCCCACCCATGGCGACACAGACGCGTAAGAGCACACTCACCGCACTGGGACTGGCTGGCATCGTGACTGTGATGCTGGGCATTTCGTTCTGGTCGCCGACGCTCTATCGCCTGTTCTGTCAGGCGACCGGCTTTGCCGGCACGCCGAAGACCGAGAACGTCGCGCACGCCAGCCGGACGGCCGCCACCGAGGTTACCGTTCGCTTCGATGCCAACGTCAATTCGGCGCTGCCGTGGCACTTCACGCCGGAGCAACACGAGGTCCGGGTGAAACTCGGCGAAGAGACGCTGATCCACTATTCGGCCGCGAACCGCTCGGACAAGCCGGTGACCGGCACCGCCACCTTCAATGTGGTGCCGGAAAAGGCCGCGCCCTATTTCAGCAAGCTCGAGTGCTTCTGCTTTACCGAGCAGACGCTGGCGCCCGGCCAGACCGTGTCGATGCCTGTGGTGTTCTACGTGGATCCCGCCCTGGCAGAGGATCCGACCACCAACGACGTGACCGCGATTACCCTGTCGTATACATTCTATCGCAGTGAAAATCAGCCGGCCTCGCCGGCAAACACGGCGGCAATCTCTAATAACTCCAACAACAAGGTCGTAGGGGCGGGCGGCTAGTCCCGTCGGACGCCGCAAAACCGGAGGGGAAAACATGGCAAGCGGAGCAGCGACGAAATCTCATCCTTACCACATGGTGGATCCCAGCCCCTGGCCGGCCGTAGGCTCCGTTGCCGCCTTGACGCTGGCAATCGGCGGGATCTGGTACATGCACGGCGGACCGCTGTGGGCGGTCGCTCCCGGCTTTCTGATCCTGTTCGCGACATTCTATTTCTGGTGGCGGGACGTCGTCCGCGAGTCGCGTGCCGGAACTTTCCATACCGAGGCCGTCAATCATGGCCTGCGCGTCGGATTCCTGCTGTTCATCGCCTCCGAGGTCATGTTCTTCGTCGCCTTTTTCTGGGCATTCTTCAACGCGAGCTCGCCGCTGTTCAACCGCGTGGCCCATACCACTTGGCCGCCCGAGGGGATCGTCCCCTTCTATGCCTGGGGTCTGCCGTTCCTGAACACGCTGATCCTGCTGACCTCCGGCGCCACGGTGACGGTGGCCCATCACGCCTTCCGGCTCGGCGATCGCGATAAGATGGTGTTCTGGACCGGCGCCACCGTCGTGCTCGGCGTCATCTTCCTGACCTGCCAGGCGTTCGAGTACAGCCACGCGGCGTTCGGCTTTACGGACGGCATCTATCCCTCGACCTTTTTCATGGCGACGGGCTTTCACGGCTTTCACGTGTTCGTCGGTACCTGCTTCCTGCTGGTCTGCTTCCTCCGGGCCCGTGCCGGCGACTTTACTCCGGAAAAGCACGTCGGCTTCGAAGCCGCCGCCTGGTACTGGCACTTCGTGGACGCGGTCTGGCTGTTCCTCTTCGTCGTCATCTACTGGTGGGGAAGCCTTGGGTTCACCGGCTCCTACCATCACTGACGCGACCCGGCAGCAGCGGACGGTGGCGCCTCCCTCAAACGAAGCCGAAGGCGGGCTCTGGCGGAGCCTGGCCCTCGGCGCCCGGGGACGCTGCCCGCGCTGCGGGCGGGGGCAGCTGTTCGACGGCTTCCTGACCGTCCGTCCCCGCTGCGATGCGTGCGGCCTCAGCCTCGTCGGGCACGATGCCGGAGACGGCCCGGCGGTCTTCGGCATCTTCATTCTTGGCTTCGGCATCGTCGGTCTGGCCGGCTATGTGGAATACCTCTTCTCGCCGCCGCTCTGGCTGCACATCGTCCTCTGGACACCCCTGATCGTCGCCGGCGGCCTTTTGCTGCTGCGCCCGCTGAAGGGCCTGACGATCGCGATCCAGTCCCGCGTCCGGTCAACGGAGGAAAGCGAGCGCCCCGGCGCCTCTTGAGGCTCGCGCGCGTCGCTTGACGGGTAGGTGGCGGCCCCGTAGATGAAAATGACGCCGGATGGGAGGAAGCGGCATGGCTGCAACGGAATCAGGCACCTATCAACTCCCCGTAACGATTCGCAGCCTCAGCGCCGTTGACCGGTCGAGCGACTGGCTGGGGCAGGGCTGGCGGGACTTCCGGAAGGCCCCCGGCGTCAGTCTGGCCTACGGTGGAGCTGTCGTCGTTCTCGGGCTGATCCTGACGGTCGGTCTTGTCTCGGCGGGTCTCGGCTCATTGATCCTGCCGCTCGCGGGCGGCCTGATGATCCTCGCACCGGTCCTGGTGGTCGGACTATACGACGTCGCTCGGTGCCTTGAGGCCGGCCTGCCGGTCTCGCTTGCCAGCTGCTTCCATGCTTTTGGCCGCAGCGCCGGTCAGCTGGCTGCACTCGGCGTCGTCCTCCTCGTTTGCTACCTGGTGTGGGTGCAGTGCGCGCTGTTCCTGTTCGCGCTGTTTTTCAGCCAGCAGCCGCCGCCACTCGATCGGTTTCTGGAAGAGGTCGTCTTTTCGCTCCAGGGGGCGCCGCTGCTGATCCTGGGCAGCGTCGTCGGCGCCGTCTTCGCCGCCGTCGTCTTTGCCGTCACGGCCGTTTCCGTTCCCCTGGTTTACGATCGCCCGGTGGATGTGCTCACCGCCGTCGGGGTCAGCTTGCTGGCGGTGCGCCAAAACTTCAAAGTCATGTTCGGCTGGGCGGCGCTGATCGCGCTGCTGACCGCGATCGGCATCGCGACGGCGTTCGTCGGGCTGGCGGTTGCCCTGCCGGTTCTCGCGTATGCCACCTGGCACGCTTATCGGGATTTGATCGCTGGCGGCCCCGTCTACCCGGAAGACGCAGCCTCGCTGCCGACTTCGCCGAGCGCACCACAACCGGTGCCGTGAGCCGCAGCCCTGCCGGGGAACGCGATGCCGGACACCCTGACAGAAGTTCTTGGGCGGCATCGGGCCTGGCTCGAGGGCGGACGCCGGGGCGACCGCCCCAGTTTTGAAGGCCTCCGCCTCGCTGGTGCCGACTTAAGGGGGGCCCGGCTGGCCGGCGCGGATCTGCGGGGTGCGGATCTCTCTGGGGCCGATCTCTCCGGGGCCGACCTCGAAGACGCCGATCTGCAGGGAGCCGACCTGCAGGAAGCGACGGTCACGAATACCACTCTGCGCCGCTGCCGACTGAACAACTGCCGGCTCCGCGGCATCCGTGGTCTCGGCTCGGCGGCGCTGCAGGACGCCGATCTGCAGGGAGCCAGCGGGGTCAGCGGGCCGGAATTCGCAGGAGCGGACCTCACCGGCGTACGGCTCCCCGCCACTCTCTCGTTCCAGCCCCGTCTCGACTACATTGCCGAAACCAGCCAGAACGCCCGGCCGGCGTTTCTGTCGATCATGCTGTCTTGCGTCTTCATCATCCTGACGGTGTTCTCGACGCCGGACGAAGCGCTGCTTTCCAATGCGTCGCTGGCCGTTCTGCCGGACCTCGCCACCAACATTCCGGCCGCCTCGTTCTTCTGGGTCGCTCCCATCCTACTGCTTGGGCTTTACGTCTACCTGCATCTGCAGATGCACGGCATCGGCGAGACCCTGGCCGACCTTCCCGCCGTGTTTCCTGATGGCACGCCGCTCGAGAAACGCGCCTATCCCTGGGTCACCACCAACCTGCTGCGCATGCGCGCAGGCTGGCGGCAGCTCCGTTTCGAGGAACTGGTTACGATCTTCCTGCTGTGGGCGACAGTGCCCCTCACCCTGCTGGCGATCTGGCTTCGCTATCTGCCGCTGCGGGACTGGGTGGTCAGCGGCATGCACGTTGCGTTGATCGTCGCCTGCGGCTGGGGCGCAATCCGGCTGTTCGAGCAGACGGTGTCGCGTTGCGCCGGCGAAGCCGTCTCCGTCCGCCACCGCCGGCCCATTCTGATCGGCCTGACCTCGGCACTGATGCTCGCAACCGTGGCGGCCGGAACATACCCGATGCTTGCCGGCATTCATCCGCGCAAGGCGCCGCCATTTGTCCTCGACCTGCGCGATGCCGACCTGTCCCACACACCTCTTCGTGGCAAGGACCTGCGCTTTGCTGCCGGCGGTAAGGCGAAGCTCATCGGCTCGGATCTCCGCGACAGCGACCTCAGCGGAGCCGATTTTCAGCGGGCGATCCTGGCCGGCGCCGACCTGGAGAGCGCCCACCTGCACGGCACCGACCTCGACTCCGCCGATTTCGTCAACGCCTGCCTGCGCAAGACGATCATGCGGGACGCCGACATGGAGGACGTCAGTTTCCGTCACGCCTACCTGGGCCGCGCGGATCTGCGATCTCGCTTGCTGACCCGCGCCGACTTCGCGTTTGCCAACCTGAACGGCGCCGATCTGCGCGGCGCCAATCTCGCCGGTGCCAACTTCCAGGGCGCAAGCCTGCGCTGCTTCGTCAGCCACAAGCTGGACCCTTCCCCGCAGATCGACTGCGCCAATTTCGAGGGCGCCGTGCTTCGCGAGACGCGGTTCGAGGGGGCGGACCTGCAGCATGCCGTTGGGCTGACGCAAGCCCAGCTTTCCGAAGCCTGCGGCGACGCCGAAACGCGCCTGCCGGAAGGCTTCCGCCTGCCTGCTTGCCCGCCCCGCGCCGAGGCCTCGCCGCAGGACAAGCCAGAGGCCGACAATCCTTGCGTCCACGAAATCAAGGACGACCGCTGGCCGCAATGAGCCCGGCTGGGTCGAAAGCATGCTGGTCGGGAGACGGGGTGCGGCCAAGGGCCTGTCATCGCGCGCCCGCGCCAGCCGGCGCGCCGATCCACTGCTGCTGCCTATACTCCCGCCAGTGGGTTGCTTCGTTGGGCTCGCAACGACAGCGCTAAGCGACGGCGTCTGCTTCCTGGCGCAATGCCCACTTGATGAGGGCGCCGTCCTTGTGAGTGGTCCCGGAAATGACCAGCTGACGGCTCTTGCGCGGCTGGTCGGTGGCACCAAGGTAGGTGCTGTCCTCCAGGGCGATCGCGCCACCGACCGCGAGAAAGCGCCAGGCAACGCCGGATGCGGTCCGCAGGGTCGCCGAGGTGGTGTCGTTCGCCACCGCCGCGTCGATGTCCGGATGGAGATGGAAGCGTATCCGGAACGCGCGGCACCGCCGCCCCTCCAACAGGTCCTCGCCGCGGAGATCGGTCCCGCCGTCCGCAAGGTACAGACGGCGATGATGAACCACACCAAAGCGGCGACGGTAGCCGTCGTGGCGCCCCTCCAGCCATGTGGCACCGCCCGTTTCCTGACGGAGGGCGGTGACATCGAGGGCGCGTTGCACGAGCCAGCCTGCATCCAACGCACTGGCGTTTTCGACCACGAGGGTCGAATGCGCTGGTGTCGAGCGGAGCGCCGCCTGCCAGCGTGCGTCGTCACCGCCGAAAGCACCACAATTGACGATGATGCGCTCGCGCCCGTAGCTCATCTCAAACGCCAGGGGCGCGGCGTGCCCGTCAGACGGTGGTGCGCCGACATCAACGAGCACCAGCGTCCGGCCTGCGGTGAGCCGCTCGTAGCGGGTATCGTGCGCACTCGGCCGTGCGGCGGCCCCCACGCGGCTCGCCGCAAGCAGCGAGTCGATCAGCGCGCGGTCCGACTCCTTGGCGCCCTGGAACAGCGCCAACCGGCCATCGCCGTGCCGCAGTGTCCGGATCAAGGGCGCCATGCGCTCAATGGCACCTTGCAGCGTCGGCGAAACCACCTCCTGCGCCTCGGTCAGCGCCGCGCGGATATCGACCAGATCCTGAAAAATCTCGAGCAGGACCACTGGATTCCGATCAGGGTGGCCGCCGTCGGTAGCAATCTGCCTGTCGATCTCGCGATCGAGCCGCTGCAGAGCAGAGCCCGCCGGATAGACATCGAGGCACAGGGCGCAGGCGATTTCGCCGCGCATCGCGCTGAATGCACCGCTGCCGCCGGCCTGGCGTGACACCCGCGCCAAGTGCCGCGCCTGATAGCCAGCGGCCTCGAGAAAGCGGGCCCGTTCGTCGCCACTGGCGCCGTCCAGAACAAAATCGGCGGCGCTCAGCCAATTCGCCAGGCGCTTTCCGAGCACCGGCGCGGCCCACGCTGCGGCACTCCACCGCCGATGGGTCAAAATCCAGCCAATGACCAGGGCTCGCGCCCGCCTTCGCGCCACATCGGTGCCAGCCGCCTTCAGATCGGCCAGCCAGGAAAACCCGTGCAGCGCCGCCGCCAGTTTCGCGCCGGGAGGAAGCACCGACCACGGCATGGCACCGAAGTGGACGCGCCGCCCGAAAAACAGAAACTCGTTGCCGACGATGGCATCCGCCTGCGTCCGGTCGCCGGGTGCGTGCTGGGGGAACGGGCGGCGCAGCTCGCTCGGGACCGGCCCGTCGAGAGCCACCCGCCGATAGAGCTTCGAGCGGAACACGCCGCTGGCGAGGGTGGCCCGCAGGATTTGTGTCGTCGACATGCGGCCGATTGTCCCGTTCTGCCCGCCGTCTAGATACGGCGCAGGCGGCAGGCAAAAAAGCCGTCGATACCGCCCGCGTCCCCGAAATGGCAAGGAAGAGTGCGCAGATCACCGGCCGTTGTCAAAAACTCCTCCCATCCCCCAAATTCGGTGGAAAACACTGGGACCCTTTCCATCGGCAAACCCTCCGCAAGCAGCGAATCGACGACGCTGGCCCCCTCCTCGGGCTGCAACGAGCAGACGCAATAAACCAGCAATCCTCCCGGCCTGACCAAGCGTGCGGCCGCAGCCAGCAGCCGCCTTTGCACGCCTGCCAGCGCGCTGATCTCGCTCGGCGACTTCAATCGCGCCACGTCCGGATGTCGGCGGATGGTGCCGGTGGACGAACACGGCGCATCCAGCAGCACCGCATCCGCCAACGCCTGCGGCTGCCATGCAGCCACATCTGCCTCGATGATCTCCGCATTCAGGGATAAGCGCTGGAGGTTCTCTTTCAGCCGAACCAGTCGGGCCGGCGCCCGATCCACGGCGACGACCCGGGCCCCTGACGCGGCGAGCTGGGCGGTCTTGCCGCCGGGAGCCGCACACAGGTCGAAGACCAGCCTGCCGGCGACATCCCCCAGCAACCGCGCCGGTAATGCTGCGCCCGCATCCTGGACCCACCACTCCCCCGTGTCGAAGCCGGCAAGGGCACTGACGGCGCCCGCGTGCGTCAGGCGCAGGCTGCCCGTCGGCAGGCGAACGGCACCGAGTTCGCTGGCGATCCGGCCACCGTGCGCGTCCGGCTTCACCGTCAGGTCGAGCGGCGGCTCGGCAAGGTGGACGGTGGCGATCGCGCGAGCCAGGGCCTCCCCGTGGGCAGCCACCCACGAGTGCCACAGCCATTCGGGGGTGTTGAGGCGCGCCGCGTCCTGCCTGGCGAGGCGCTCCGCCCCTTCGCGCACCAGCCGCCGCAAGACGGCGTTGACCATCGGTGCCTGGCCTGCGTACCGCAACGAGCGGGCCAGGCCAACCGTGGTGTTCACCGCGGCATGCGGCGGCGTTGCCAGAAAGAGCAATTGCACGATGCCGAGACGCAGGATGTCCCGCACCGGGGAGAGGCGTGCCGGGATGGGCTTCGCGAGGCAATCGTCGATCAGGTCATCGATCTGGCCGAGACGGCGCAGAACCGATGTCGTCAGTTTGTAGGCAAAGGCGCGGTCGCGCGGCGCCAGACCTGCCCGCCCAAGGATTTGCTCCAGCGACGTATCGAGCGACTGGCGGTGCGAAAGAACGCAATCCAGCGCCTGCAGAGCAGCGTGCCTTGCGGCCAGCCCGTTTTCCGGGCGCCCCGTTCGGCCTCCCGGCGAGACCCCTTCTTCTTCCGCCGACCCGTCAACACGACCACCGCACGGTGAAGGCAGAACGCCGGCGCTCAGCCCCACGGGCCACCGCTGCCGGTGCGAGCAGCCAGCTCGCGCAGCGCCCGCACCCGGTTTTCCGTCGACGGATGGGTCGAGAACATATTGTCGAAGCTGCGACCGTTCAGCGGGTTGACGATGAACAGGTGCGCCGTCGCCGGATTGTTTTCGGCAGCCGGATTGTCGATCCTCCGGGCCGACGACTCCAGCTTCTGCAAGGCGGAGCCCAGCCACATGGGGTGGCCGCAAATTTCAGCGCCCGCCCGGTCCGCGGCGTATTCCCGCGTACGGGAAATGGCGAACTGCACCAGCATCGCCGCTATCGGCGCCAGGATGACGATCAGGATGTTGCCGATGAAGCCCCCCTGGTTGTCGCGTGACCCGCCGAAGAACAACCCGAAGTGTGCCAGCATCGAGAGCGCACCCGCGATCGTCGCCGTCACCGTCATGATCAGCGTATCTCGGTTGCGGATGTGGGCCAGCTCGTGGGCGAGCACACCGGCCAGCTCCTGATGGCTGAGCGTGCGCAGCAGCCCGGTGGTCGCGGCGACGGCCGCGTGCTGCGGATCCCGCCCGGTGGCAAAGGCATTCGGCTGCGGATTGTCGATGACATAGACCCGCGGCATCGGCAGCTGCGCCCGGGCAGCCAACTGTTCGACCAGGCCATAAAGCTCGGGCGCCGACCGGGCGTCCGCTTCGTGCGCATTGTACATGCGCAGCACCATCTTATCGGAATTCCAGTAGGCAAACGCGTTGGTGCCGATGGCGAAGACGAGAGCGATCAACATCCCTCCCTGTCCGCCGATCATCCAGCCGACTGCAAGAAAAAGCGCGGTTAGCCCAGCCAGCAGCAGCGATGTGCGCATGATGCCCATGGAGTGTCCGACCCGTCCCGAAAACCCTAGCGGATTCGCATTTGTCCATTGTAGTAGTTAGGCAGCATGGCAATCACAAGGGGCCGCCGGGCCGGATCGCGAGATGACTGAGGACGGATGCCCGGCAGGGCGGCAGGACGCGCCGAAAATGGTCTCCCCAGCCGAGCAGCCGGCCCCTGCTTCTCCTCCTGAGAGCGCGCCTTCGGAGGAAATTGGCGGGCCCAAGGGACCCGAGCCGACCCGGTTCGGCGATTGGGAACGCAAGGGGCGCTGTATCGACTTCTGATCAGTTGGCTCTG
>DAIQPV010000084.1:0-10371 GCA_036787145.1 Rhodospirillales bacterium | reverse complement strand
CAGGCAAGAGTTCGATCCAGGTAACGCGCTACCAGGTCACTGGCGTCACCGACGGGTGGGTCGCCTATGACGCCGGCGGCAGATGGGTTGCTGCCGAACTTAAGAAGAAGGGCGCGGATATTTCCTATCGGCTACGCGGATAAGGGGACGGCGTCAGCGCGGTCAGTCCGAGGTCAGCCCGGTGACCCCCTTGTCGGCTGGGCTCAAGTGAGGTATGTTTCCCCTTATTTGCCCCATTAGGGTGATTTCCGGTGGGCAACCGCACGCAGCGGGTTCTGGTTATGGCCTTGGTTTCCGCGCTGAGTTGCGGGGGGTGCTCATACTCCCTGACTTTGCAGCAGCAAGAACCAGCCCCTGCAACGATTTCCACAGTGATCATCGGCTCCATCGTTGCCGACGACGGCGATCACCTGCGCGAAGTCCGCCGGTTCCGTCGTGCCCTGGCCGACGATCTTCAGAAGACCGGTGCCTTCAAGAACGTGATAACGGCGCCGCCGGCATCTCTGCCGGCGGACGCGGTTCTGGTCACCGGCCACGTCCATCGGATCGGCGACGGCTCAGAGACGCTGCGCTTCGCCGTGGGGTCTGGTGCCGGTGCCCCGCGCATCCGGGTGCGAGTCCAGGTGTTCGACGTCAATGGCGTCCGGCTTGCGGCGTTTGCGCAGTCGGCCCGCAGCTTCGACGGCACGGGCTATTCCGCGCATTGGCACCCCATTTATCTGGATGACCTGGTCGACGATCTGGCAGGGCGGACCGCCTCTGCCATCGTTCGATGGAGGGAGGGGCGGCCCGTCGACGCAGAGTTCTGGGAGGATTGGTTTTGAGACTCTGGCTGTCGGTTGCCAAGATGTTGGGCATGAGTCGGATCCGTGCCCGAGAAACCGGCACCCGGACACCTCCCATGGAAGGCAAGCCCTGTCCAATATCCTGATATTATTGGCGGAGCCATCGGCCGCGCATTGGCATGTTTATTGCTAACTCCCAAGCATGATCGTCTTTTCCCGAAAACAGCCAAAATTGGCCTGCTCTTTTCAATTGCTGATCTAGCCGCGCGGTAGTGCTGGAGCAGCCCGCGGGTCGCATTGGGGCCGTTGCTTCTTTTCAGACGTCGGGAACGTCGGTGAAGCGTTTTTTCATTTTCGTTACAGCCGGGTTTCGCCATGAACATGATAAGATCGTCACGTCCGATGCCGGGCTCCTCTGAGCGTTCCGCTGCGGCCTCTTTGGCGTTGGTCGGGATCTATGAGATCAGCAAGATCCTGACGGCAACGACCAACCTCGAAGGATCGCTCCGCGCCGTCCTCAACCTGATGTCCTCGTACCTGGAAATGCGTCGCGGCGTGGTCGCCATCATCGACGACGCCGGCGCTCTGTCGGTCGCCGCAGCCGCATCCCTGTCCTCACAAGCTATCGAAGCCGGTGAGGCGGACCTTCCCGAAGAACTGGCGACGCGCATCTTGTCGGGGCAGATGCCGTTTGTCAGCGAGAACGTCGCCGAGCATCCGCTGCTGGCGGACTACGTTGGCGCTTCGGGCGCGCTCGACGACGAGCGGGTGTCGTTCGTCGCCGTCCCGATCAAGACCGTGGGCCGGCCCTTCGGGGTCCTGGCAGTGGCCCGGGTGTGGAGCGAGCCGAACGACATCAACTTCGGCGAAGACATCCGCTTTCTGACTATGGTGGCGAACCTGATCGCTCAGACCGTCAAGCTCCACCGGCATGCCCATCCGGCGGCCGAGCCTCGCGGTCCCAGCGCTTTGCCGAGGCCCTCGCGCTCCTTCGGCAGACGCGACCTGATCCCCAGCAGCATCGACAACGTCGTCGGCCACTCCAAGCCGATGCAGGAGGTGTTCGCGCAAATTCACCTGGTCGCGCCGACGCGCTCGACGGTCGTGCTGCGCGGCGAGAGCGGCACCGGCAAGGAGCTGATCGCGCGCGCCGTCCACACCCTGTCGCCGCGCAAGGACAAGCCGTTCGTCAAAGTGAATTGCGCTGCCCTGGCGGACTCGTTGCTCGAATCCGAACTGTTCGGCCACGAAAAAGGATCGTTTACCGGAGCGACCCAGGATCGCCGGGGCCGCTTCGAGCTGGCGGACGGCGGCACGTTGTTTCTCGACGAGATCGGGGACGTTTCCGGCGCCTTCCAGGCCAAGCTGTTGCGGGTTCTGCAGGAGCGCGAGTTTGAAAGGGTCGGTGGGACCAAGACGATCAAGGTCGATGTCCGCCTGGTTTGCGCCACCAACCGCAACCTGGAGGAGATGGTGGCCAAGGGTGAGTTTCGCGCCGACCTCTACTACCGCATCAATGTCGTGCCGGTGTTCATTCCTTCCTTGCGGGAGCGCCGGGAGGACATCCCGACGCTCGCCTTGCACTTCCTTGACGCCTTCAACAAGGAGAACGAGCGCAGCCTGCGCTTTTCCGAGCGCGCGCTGACGGTGCTGGCGGGCTGCAGCTATCCCGGCAACGTCCGGGAACTGGAAAACTGCGTGCACCGCGTCGCGACGATGACCAAGGGCGACGTCATCGACGAAATCGATGTTCCCTGCCAGACGAACCGGTGCCAGACCATGCTGCTTTCGCCGCAACCGGCCTATGGGGGCAGCTCGTCAACGTTGCGGGGCGGCGACCTGGTATCCGCTGGCGGCTGCAACAATGAAGGCGGCTGCGGCGGTTCCGGAGGCTCGATCGGCACTCCCGGCGTCTCAACGGGAGACAGCTTCGAGGGCCTGGCCGATTGGCGCGCCCTCGACGACCTCGGGGACCTCGACGCGCTACCGCAGCGCGACCGGTTGATCCGCGTCATGGAGAAGGCGGGCTGGGTGCAGGCGAAAGCCGCGCGCCTGCTCGGGCTCACGCCGCGTCAGGTCGGTTACGCGCTGCGGAAGTACAACATCGAGATCAAGCGCCTATAGAAGCCTCTCGCCGGCGCAGTCGGCGCTGTCCGCATCCGGGCCAACCCCTGGCGTGGCCACCGCCTCGTTTCCGGTGATCCGCCCGCCGTTAAGCGCCGCGTCACCGTTGGAGCCGTCCGGGGTGACGAGGAGATCGATCTGCGCGTTACTGAGATCGGCGAGGGCGCGAATGGCGTCGCACCACTCCGCCAGATCCGACCACTGATGCCCCTGCAGCAATCGACGCATCTCTCGCAGGTCTGGTTTGACGGTGTTCATCGGCGAAGGCCCGGCGCGATCTGTTCTCGTATTAAGGAACATTATCTGGATAAGCGCCGGTTAACAAGTTTTTTTTCCTAGATTTCTAGGTAAATATTCCCGCCTATGGCGCTATGGCCTGTACCGTGCTGTCCTCCGCGGCCTCTGCCTGCTGCAAGGCCTCCCGAGCGTACTCCGTCTGCTGCTGCTTCGCCCACATGGCGGCGTAGGCTCCGCCGGATCGCAACAGGTCGGCGTGCCGGCCGCGCTCGATAAGGTGCCCCCCTTCCAGCACCACGATCTGGTCGGCATCGACGACGGTGGACAGGCGGTGCGCGATGATCAGCGTGGTCCGCCCCGCCGACACTTCCCGCAGGCTCGCCTGGATCTCCTTCTCAGTCTGAGTGTCGAGCGCGCTAGTCGCTTCGTCGAAGAGCAGGATCGCTGGCGCTTTCAAGATCGTCCGGGCGATGGCGACGCGTTGCTTTTCTCCCCCGGAGAGCTTCAGTCCGCGTTCGCCGACCCTTGTCCCGTAGCCGTCCGGCAGGGCAGTGACGAAATCGTGAATCCGGGCCAGCCGCGCCGCCTGCTCCACCTCGGCCTCCGTGGCACCCGGCCGGCCATAGGCGATGTTGTAGAGGATCGTGTCGTTGAACAGGACGGTGTCCTGCGGGACGATGCCGATCGCGGCACGGACGCTTGCCTGGGTCACGTCGCGCAGGTCCTGGCCATCGATGGTCACCGCGCCGGCGCTGACGTCGTAGAAGCGATAGAGCAGCCGCGAAATCGTTGACTTGCCCGACCCGCTCGGCCCGACGATGGCAAGCGTCGAGCCCGGCGGCACCGAGAAGGTAACGCGGTGCAGAACGGTGCGCCTGCGATCATAGGAAAAGGAGACGTCGTCGAAGGCGATGCGCCCGCCCTCCAGCCGGATCGGCAGCGCCCCCGGCTTGTCGGTGATTTCGGCGCCCGCCTGCAGAAGTTGAAACATCTGCTCCATGTCGGTCAGCGACTGGCGGATTTCGCGATAGACAAAGCCGAGAAAATTCAGCGGCAGGTAGAGCTGAATGAGGTACGAATTGACCATGACGAAATCGCCGACGGTCATCGAGCCGTCGCTCACGCCTTGCGCCGCCATCAGCATCAGGGCGATCAGGCCTATGGCGATGATCGCACCCTGGCCGACATTGAGCAGGCTGAGACTGACCCTGCTGCGCACCGCGGCCGTTTCGTAACGGCGGAGCGCCGCATCGAATCGCCGGCCCTCGTGGGCCTCGTTGCCGAAATACTTGACCGTCTCGTAGTTGAGCAGGCTGTCGATCGCCTTGGTGTGCGCTTCCGAATCGATCTCGTTCATCTGGCGGCGCAATTTGGTCCGCCACTCGGTGACCCAGACCGTGAAGGCGATGTACCCGGCAATGCAGATGAAGGTGATCAGCGCGTACCAGACGCCGAACAGCGCCCACAGAATGCCGCAGACGAGAACGATCTCCAGCAGCGTCGGCAGGACGTTGAACAGCATGAAGGAGAGCAGAAAGTCGATCCCCTTGGTGCCGCGCTCGATGGCGCGGCTGACGGCGCCGGTCCGCCGGTCGAGGTGGAAGCGCAGGGACAGGGCATGCAGGTGCTCGAACGTCTTCAGCCCGGCCGTGCGGATCGCGCGCTGCGCCACCTTTGCGAACACCGCGTCGCGAAGCTCGCCGAACGCCTGCGACAGCATGCGCGCCACGCCGTAAGCGACGACCATAAAGACCGGCACCGCCACGATCTTGCCGAACTGGTCCGCCGCCAGGCCATCGACCACGAACTTGTACAGGACGGGGACGAAGACGTTGACGCCCTTCGCGGCGACGAGGAACAGCACGGCGGCAACCACGCGCGCGCGAAGTAAGGTTTCTCCCGCCGGCCAGAGGTACGGCAACAAGGCGCGCAAGGTGCCGAAATCACCGGTTCGCTCGGGACCGTCGGATGGCGGACGAAGGGCTCTCATGCGCGTGACCGGACAACCTCATTCGGGGAGGGCGCGGAAGACTGACGGCTCGCTGTCAAGGGTGAAGACGTCCCGACTCAGTCGAGCAGGCGAAAGTGCAATAACAACGTGCGTTGCAGGAAGCTGTAGTTATCGTCGGAGATTATCCAGACCAAAGTTTCGCCGGACGGGCCGCGCTGGACATCGATGCCTTCCATGTTGTCAACGGTCAGTGAGCCCTCCAGTCGCGCGATTTCAACACCGTCGAGGACGGCACCGGCAACGATCGACTCCGCGGACAGCCGTCTCAGCCGGGCGCCCACCGGCGGAAAGCGGCGTTCCAGGACGAGCAGGTCGCCGGAGGGCAGCCGCGCCGCGTCGGTCGGCACGAAGCCGCCGGAGGTCCGCCAGACCACGGGCTGCCAACCGCCAGCCTTGCCATTGCCGATCCAGCCGCGCACGCCGCCATCGACGGCGAGGCCTTCCGTCATCGCCAGCAGCCTGCCGTCCTTCAAGCGGACCAGGCCTTCCAGGCCGGAGTTTCCCGGTGCATCCTGCAAGCCCGGTGGCGCGGGGACGATGGCCGGCTTGCGGCCGTCCGCCGGATAAGAGACGATGCGGTGGTTGGCCTCGAACCCCACAATCAGGCTCCCGTCGGGTTCCAGCACCAGAGATTCAGCGTCGCTCTCCTCCCGGCTGATGTCGGGCAGCGGCCGTCCGTTGCGTGCCAGCAAAGGGACCAGAGTCGCCGAGCGAACCCCGGCAAGCAGGCCTTCCGGGTCGTACTGCAGGCTGCCATCGACGCGCCAGCCTCCGTCCGAGATCGCGACAAACCTACTCCCATCCGGCGTGACCCGGAGCGAAGACAGTCCGCCGAACCGGGGATCCGACGAGGTAAGTTCTACCCCTCCCCGCCACTCCAGCCGACCAACGCGCATCCGTCCGGGATCGTTCGCATCCAGAACAACGGGCCTGGCGCGAACCTCGATGGCAGCGGCCGCGGCCGGGCGGACGCAGGAGCACGCCCCGGCGATGGCCAGCAGCAGAACCAATAGCAAGATGCGCATCCGGCGGGAGTCCTGTTCCATGCCGATCGAACGAACTGTCTTGTAGTGCAGGAGCGCGCGTTCCGCCTCTTTCAAGTTCCCGTGTGCATGCCCACGTCGGCGACATCGGGTCTAAAGAAAGGGAAGACGACGATGCAGCCAAGCCGCCGCGATGTGATCGCGGGAATTGCCGCCGCGACGCCCCTCGCCGCCATCCTTTCCGACCCGGCGTTGGTTCGGGCGGCTGCGGCTGAACTCCAAGAGGTGAGCCTGACCACCATCGGCGGCCGGCCGGCTACCGCCGCATTGGCTTCGCCGGCGACGAAGCCCGCCCCCTCGCTCCTGCTGATCCATGAGTGGTGGGGGCTGAACGATCAGATCAAGGCCGTCGCCGCCGAGTGCGCCAACCAGGGATACACAGCCTTGGCCGTCGATCTCTACGGAGGGCGTGTGGCTAGCAACCCCGAGGACGCAAAGCAACTCATGCAGTCTCTGGAGCCCGCCGCCGCGACCGACACGCTCGTTTCCTGGGTGGACTGGCTACGCGCCCGGCCGGAGGCGACCGGCGCTGTCGGCACGATCGGCTGGTGTCTGGGCGGCGGCTGGTCGCTGAACACGTCGATCGCGACACCGGTTGAGGCGACCGTGATCTACTACGGCCGGGTGGAGCAGCCGGCCGAGCGCCTCGCCCGATTGAAAGGGCCGGTGCTCGGACACTTTGCCACGCGCGACGCGACGATCAACCGGCCCATGGTCGAGGGCTTCGAGCGGGAAATGAAGCAGGCGGGAAAGTCGCTCACCGTCTACTGGTACGATGCCGATCATGCCTTCGCCAATCCCACCGGTGCCCGGTATGACGAAGCCGACGCGGCCCTCGCCTGGGAGCGGACACTCGCCTTCCTGCATGCCAATCTCGGGTAGAGATCCGTGTCGCCGGCGGAGAACCTGACGGAGCCGCGGCGATTCGGCCATTGCGGCGTGGCTCTATGCCCCGGTCAAGGACTGCAGTGGCCGTTGCCCCAATAACACACAAATGTGATCGTTTTTACAGCGGCCACGCCGGATCATTGACGCAACAACCATAAATTTTTTATGGGAATGGGTTAATACAGGCGTGTCCCAACTTCCTTCTTTCGGCAGGCAAGTCAGGGAACGCGCGCCAGACGAGGAAGAGAGAACGACGAATGAGAACAAAAGCGATGGCGCTGGGTTGTGCCCTGGCGACCGCCGTAGCTTGTAACTCCGGTTCGGCCCAGGCTTACGAAGCAGGTGATTTCCTTGTTCAAGGTCTCGTAGCGGGTTTCTACCCGGATGCCAGCGGCAGCATCGACAGCCTTGGCACCGGCAGCGGAACCAACTTCAATAGCGGCTCGACGACAGCAAATCCGGCGCTGAACCTGACCTACTTCTTCACCGAAAACATCGCTGCGCAAACCGTTCTGGCGGTGCCATGGGCGCGCGTTGACCTGCAGGTGGGCGGGAAGACGCAGAAGCTGACCGACCAGTGGGTGTTGCCCCTCAGCATCATCGGCCAGTACCACTTCTTCAGCAAGGAGATGGTGTCCCCGTTCGTTGGCGCCGGTCTGACGTATGCCAAGTTCTGGGAAGATCAGTCCCATATCGGGTCCCACGTCGAGGTTGACGACACATGGGGCGGCCTCGTCAACTTCGGGCTTAACTTCAAAATCCCGGACAGCCGTTGGGTCGCCGTCCTGGACGTCAAGAAGTGGTTCCTCTATCCGACGAACACGCACGTTGGCGGCAACAGCAACGACAACCTCACCGTCAACCCGTGGTTCTTCGGCGTCGGGATCGGCTACAACTTCTCGACCCCCGCATTGTTCTGACAGTCAACGCCAGTCGGCCGGTCCGCTCTCCGGCGGATCGGCCGTCTCCTTAGCGGGCGCGTCCGGCGATCCGGCCTGTGAGGCGCTGGCTTGGCTGCTGGCGCGGCGCGGGTGCATCTTCGTCGAACAGATCAGCCAGGTTCTGCATCATTGTCCCGCCCAGTTCCTCCGCGTCGACAACCGTGACGGCGCGACGATAGTAGCGCGTGACATCGTGACCGATTCCAATGGCCGTGAGTTCCACCTGGGAGCGGGTCTCGATCCACTCGATGACATCGCGCAGGTGGCGCTCCAGGTAGTTGCCGGGGTTGGCGGACAACGTCGCGTCGTCCACCGGTGCGCCGTCGGAAATGACCATGAGAACGCGCCGATGTTCGGGTCTGCCAAGCAGGCGATTGTGCGCCCATAGCAGCGCTTCCCCGTCGATATTCTCCTTCAGCAGTCCCTCGCGCAGCATCAGGCCCAGATTGCGCCGCGACCGGCGCCAGGGCTGGTCCGCGGATTTATAGACAATGTGGCGAAGGTCGTTCAGGCGGCCGGGAAGCTTCGGACGGCCTTCGGCAACCCAGCGCTCCCGCGACATCCCTCCCTTCCAGGCGCGCGTGGTGAACCCGAGGATCTCGACCTTCACGCCGCACCGTTCCAAGGTGCGCGCCAGTATATCCGCGCTCATCGCCGCGACCGAAATCGGCCGGCCGCGCATCGAGCCTGAGTTGTCGATCAGCAGGCTGACGATGGTGTCGCGGAACTCCGTCTCCTTCTCGACCTTGAAGCTGAGCGGGTGCACCGGATCGACGACCACCCGCGCAAGCCTGCCGGCATCAAGCAGACCGTCGTCAAGATCAAACTGCCAGGCGCGGGTCTGCTTCGCCAACAGGCGGCGCTGCAACCGGTTCGCCAGCCGCGTCACCACGCCCTCGAGGCTGCTGAGTTGCTGGTCAAGCTGATGGCGGAGGCGCGTTAGTTCATCGGTGTCGCACAGACTTTCTGCCCCGACCACCTCGTCGTAGGCCGTGGTATAGGGATGATAGACGTTGCCGGGAGAACTTGGCATCTCGGGCCGGCGATTGCGCCGCGACGGTCCCGCCGGCGAGGCAGCTCCTTCGCCGGACGCGCCATCGTCGTCGAGCGACTTCTCCGGCGTGATCTGGCCATCCTGGATCTGCGCGCCGCTGGCCGACGTCATCCCGGAGTCGGAACCGCCGTCGGCGGACTGGGGGCGGCTGTCGTCTTCGCTTTTCTGCTCTTGCGAGCCTTCTTCGCTTTGCTCATCGCTATCCTGATCAAGCGACGCGTCATCATCGCTGATCAGCTCCAGCGCGTGGAGCATCTGGATTGCTGCCTCGGCGAACGAAGCCTGGTCGTCGAGCGATTCCGTCATGCGCCGCAGAAGCGGATCGCACCGCTCGGCAAGCACCGGTCGCCACGGATCGACGAGCGGCGCCGCCACCGGTGGCGTCCGGGCCCCGGTCAGCCGTTCGCGCACCAGCATGGCCAGCGCGTCACCCACCAGCGCCTCGTCCCGGCCCTCAACCTTGGCGTACCCCTTGGCGCGGCAGGTGTGTTCCACCATCGCCCGCAGATTATCGGCCACGCCGCTCAGGCGGCGGGCGCCCAAGGTCTGGACACGAACCTGCTCGACGGCATCGAAAACGGCCCGCGCCGGCTGGCCCGCGGGCGAGCGCTTCTTGTGGAGGGCAGCGTCATGATAGCGGAGCAGCAGAGCCAGGGCATCGGCCGAACCGCGCAGCCGGGCGATGTCCTGAGCGCCGGCGCGAGACGCCGGGCTCGGCAGGCGGACGCGATTGCCACGAACATCCGCCTCATTGCCGCCGTAGGTTATGCCCACGTCGGCGCGCCCGGCGACGGCACGCAACGCAGCCGCGGTAACTCGCTTCAATAACTGACTGCCATCCTCGCTGTTCTTGCCGGCCACGTCAGCGGACAACCGTGCGCAGCGCCGAATCCGGCAGGTCTTCGCCGAAGCAGCGCTGATAGTATTCAGCGACCGTCGGCCGCTCCACTTCGTCGCACTTGTTCAAAAAGGTCAATCGGAAGGCGACGCCGATGTCGCCGAAAATCTGCGCGTTTTCCGCCCAGGTAATCACCGTGCGCGGCGACATCACGGTCGAAATATCGCCATTGACGAATCCCGACCGGGTCAGGGCCGCCAGCTCGACCATCGCCGAGACCTTCTCGCGCGCTTCCTTGCCCTGGTACTGCGGCGCTTTCGCCAGGACGATCTCGACCTCGTCGTCGTGCGGAAGGTAGTTCAGCGTCGCAACGATGTTCCAGCGGTCCATCTGGCCCTGGTTGATCTGCTGGGTGCCGTGATAGAGGCCGGTGGTGTCGCCGAGGCCGAC
>DAIQPV010000083.1:0-10372 GCA_036787145.1 Rhodospirillales bacterium | reverse complement strand
ACAAGGCGGTGACGACCACCGAGTATCTCGCCCGCTGGCTTTTCCTGCGCATGCGCGCTGCCCTCGACGGCGGCAAGTTGGGAGAATGCGGGCGCGAGATTGAAGGTATGCGGGTTGTGCTGCATGAGTCCCACGTCGCCTGGGCCTCCTATGAGGCACCGCTGAAGGGCGACGCCGGCGCGTGAACGGCATTACCGTCCTGTTGCCCGGTTCTCCGGAGACGCCCACCGGCGGCTTTGTCTACGACCGTCATCTGGTGCGCGCCCTACGGCGCGCGGAGCTGTTGGCGGGTGTGATCCTGATTCCGGGAGCTTGGCCCAATCCCGCTGCAGCCACGATCGCAACGGCGGCAGGTTGGATCGCCCGACTGCCGGATGGCGCGGTGCTCCTGGTCGATGGCCTTGCCTTCTCGCCGTTGCTCGAGGTGCTGGAGGCCGAACGGGGCCGCCTTCGGTTGATCGCCCTCGTGCACCATCCGCTCGCCGATGAACGCGGCCCCGGAGGTCCCGATTACGATCCCCTGTTCGATCGGGAAAGCCGCGCGCTGGCACTGGCTCAGGGAGTTCTCGTCACCAGTGCGACGACGGCGTGCCGGCTGTCTGACTTCGCCGTGCCGAAGAGTAAGATCCGGGTGGTCAGACCGGGTGTCGCGAGCCGTTCTGTCTTGGCTCGGGCCGGCGCGGCTCGGGCCATGCGTGTCCGCCATCGACTAAGCGCGCCGCCGACCCTGCTGTGTGTTGCATCGCTCACCCCCCGCAAAGGCCAGGATGTCCTGCTACGGGCTCTGGCGGGATTGCGTCGCCTTCGGTGGCGGCTTCGACTGGTAGGATCGGAACGCGACCCGGTCTTCTCGCGGCGCGTCCGCCGGCTGACGTACGCGTTGCACCTCGCGGACCGAATCGTCTTCGTCGGCCCGCTGTCCCCGGCACGCTTGGCGCGCGAGTATGATGCCGCCGACCTCTTCGTTCTTCCGTCCCATCATGAAGGGTTCGGCATGGTGGTCGCAGAGGCCGCGGCCCATGGTTTGCCGATCATCGCCAGCGACGCCGGGGCGCTCCCGGAAGCGGCGGAAGGATCCCGGCATCGGCTGGTTTCCCCCGGCGAGCCCCCGGTGCTGGCCCATGCCCTGCGAAGTTTCCTGACCTCGGGCCGGGTCGGCATTCGGCAATCGTGCCCGCGTCCGCGTTCCTGGGAGGACGCTGGGCGGGAATGGATTGCTGCGATCGAAGCCTTCGGCATCGAATGAGCGGCTTTTCCACCGAGTGGCTGGCCTTGCGTGCTGTGGCCGATCGTCGCGCCAGGGCGCCCGCGCTCGTCACGGCCTTGCAGCGCCGCCTGTCCGCTCCCAGGCGGCGGGAGGGCTCGCTGCGCGTCGTTGATCTCGGCGCAGGGACGGGCAGCACGCTGCACCTGCTGTCCTCGTTGATGCCGGAACCACAACATTGGACGCTGGTCGACAACGATGCCGCCCTGCTGGCCACGATTGCGACGCAAGGGGCGCGCCGGATTGTCGTCGAGGCGGTGCATGCTGATCTTGCCGACCCGGGCCTGCTCACCCGGCTGCTGCGCGGCGCCGACCTCGTCACCGCCTCGGCCCTGATGGATCTGGTTTCGGAAGGGTGGTGCCGAACCCTGGTCAGCGCGGCCGCTCGGTCGGGCGCCGTCCTCTATGCGGCGCTCACCTATGACGGCCGCGTTGTCCTCGAACCGTCCGATCCGCTGGATTCAGTGGTGCGCACCCTGTTCAACCGGCACCAGCGCCGCGACAAGGGGTTCGGTCCGGCCCTGGGGCCGGAGGCCGGCGTCACGCTGGTCCGGCTGTCGGCGGCCGCGGGTGCTGCCTTGCAGACGGCGCGAAGCGATTGGTGCCTTGGGCCGGGCGACCCGCCGCTGCCGGGCCTGCTACTCGACGGCTGGGCGGCCGCCGCTCAAGAGATGGCGCCGGAGCGGCAGGATCCAATCGCCGCCTGGCACGCTCGACGCAAGGCGCTCCTCGATGGCCGCAGGCTGCGGGTTCGCGTCGGTCACCGGGACGTCCTTGCCTGGTGGTGAGAGGCCCGAGGGGTCGCCTCAGCCTGAGGTTCGCAGTCCAGCAGCACGTCGTCGCCCAGCGCGAAAGGCGTCATACGGAAACGCCGCGCGGCTTCCAGCCGTTCGATCGGCGGAAGTGGGAACGCATCCCGGCCGGGGCCGATCAGCAGGGGTCCCAGCATCACGTGCAGGCGATCGACGAGACCAGCATTGAGGAAGTGCGAAATGGTCAAGCCGCCGCCTTCGATCAGCACGGCGCGCAGTCCGTGGCCGGCAAGGGCATCAAGGAGGGTTTCCGATGCAAACCGGCCGTTCTCGGCCGGGAGCAGCAGCTCGCTCCGCCCGGCATTGGCAGCGGAAGATCCGTTCGGGCACACGGCGAGGCTGGGAGCGGCCCCGTCGAACATGCGCGCGGATGCCGGGATGCGATGGTGCGGGTCGAGCACGATCCGAACGGGATTAGGGCCCTCGACCCGCCGCGTGGTGAGCTGAGGGTCGTCCAGGATTACGGTGCTAGCGCCCACGATCACACCATCGCAGAGCGCCCGCAGCCGGTGCAGGTGGTCGAGGGCCGCCTCACCGTTGATATAGTGAGAATGGCCGGCGCGGGTGGCGATTCGACCGTCGAGGCTTTGTCCGGCCTGGGCGATCACGAACCGGCCCTGGGCCATTCGCGCGATCAGGGGCGCGTAGACCGCCCGGCACAGCGGATGGCTCAGAGAGGCTGCCAGGGTTTCCGTGCGAGCACGGATCTCCGCGCGGGCCGCGTCCGGGGGAAAGCCTTGCCCGATCTCCCGCGCCTCGGACCGAAGAGCGAGGAGGCTGTGCCATTCGCGATCCATATGAGTCAAATCTTCCGTCCGCTTGGTCACATCGCAAGGATTCCTCGAAATAACATAATCCTCCAGCCATTTAGTGCCGTAGGAAGCGACACTGGGGGTCGTGTCAAATGGCGATGGATGCACCGGGATTGACTGGATCTGATCGTGTGCTGCTGGCAGCGGAACGCGCGATCGATGAGTTCCGTTGCGGCCGGGCCGTGGCTGTGGTCGACGGCCCGGCCCCAGCCGTGTACGCCTCGATCGAAACCGCCAGCCCCGCATCGGCCCTGGCGCTGCAAGCCATGGGCGGCAGCGAGGCGTCGCTCGTCCTCTCGAGCGAGCGCGGCGTGGCACTCGGACTCTCGGGTGGGGGCCGGGATTGTGCGTTCGTGCTCCCGCTTCCGCCGAACGCGAGCCTGAGCGACATGGTGAAACTGGCCGCCGAGGCGCCGCGAGATGCCGAGGTCCTGAAGCGGTTTTCGCTGGCGCCCAAATCCGCCGCTGTCGACGTCGACCGATTGATCATCCAGATGCTGAAGGTTGCGTGGCTGTTGCCGGCGGCCTTGCGCGTCACGGCGGCTCCGGGCCGCTTCGGCGAGATCCAGGCGCTGATGTCGAGCCATATACTTCACTCCGTCTCGGCCGACGGACTGGCGCGTCTGCTCGGAACCCTCGATCAGACCGTCGTCAAGGTCAGCGAGGCGCACATCCCGCTGGCAGACGCCGCCGACGCACGCTTTGTCTGCTTTCGCACCTCCGTGGGCTGCCGGGAACATCTGGCCGTGATCGTTGGCTTGCCCGATGGTGCGAATGGTGCTCCGGTGCGTCTGCATTCCGCCTGCCTCACCGGGGATGTATTCGGCAGCCTCCGGTGTGACTGCGGCGACCAGCTCCGACAGTCCGTGGCGGCGCTGGCCGCGCTTGGAGGAGGGGTGCTGCTATACTTGGCGCAGGAGGGGCGGGGGATCGGCCTTGCCAACAAGCTGCGGGCCTATGCGCTGCAGGATGCCGGCCGGGATACCATCGATGCCGACCTGCAGCTGGGGTTCAGGCCGGACGAACGGCAATACGGCATCGCCGCCGCCATGCTGCGCGAACTCGGCTATCAGCGGATCCGGCTCATGACCAACAATCCCGAGAAGATCGACGCGCTGACCCGGGCGGGCATCGAGATCGTCGGTCGGCTGCCTCTGCTGGCGACGATCACCCCGCAGAATCAGCGCTACATGGACGCGAAGCGAACACGGGCTCGCCACCTCCTCGATCCCGCGCAGGGTTAACCCGGCGGCAAGCCGAGCGCGCCCGCTGCGTCGACGACGCGGGCCAGCCGCGTGGCAAAGTGGGTCAACAGCCGCTCGCCGAGCTCAGGTGTCGCGGCGGACGCGTCGCCGGTGGCTCCCTCCGGGTTGAGATCCTCGGCGCGCCAGGCGATGCCGCTCTCGCCTTCCACCTCCAGCCCGGCAATGGCGGCCTCCCAGTCGGCGGCCCGCGACGGAAATGCGCGCAGCGCCTCGCTTCTGACCAGATGCGGGGCCACGGCCAGCATCATCGACGTTTCGACCAGCCCTCCGTGCAGACCGTAACGTTGTTCGTCGGGGGGTATCCAACCGGCCGGTGTTGAGAAGCGGTAGGAGCTGCAGCGGATTGCCAGCAGCCCGGCGCGGTTTCGCAATGCCTGCGCGGCGGCATCAACGACTCCGCCCTGTCCGCCGTGGGTGTTGAAGAGAACCAGCTTGCGCACGCCGGCGGCAGCGACGGACAGGCCGATCTCTGTCCACAGAGCGAGCAGGGTCTCGGCGCGCAGCGTCAGGGTTCCGGCGAAGCTGTCGTGCTCGGGGCTTAGTCCGACGCGCTGGGTCGGCAGCCGCAACACCGTCCCGGGAGCGCCGACAGCGGCGCCCGCGCGATCGAGGATGGCGTCGCACAGGATCGCATCCGTTCCCAGCGGGAGATGGGGGCCATGCTGCTCGACGGCCGCCACGGGGAGCACCGCCACGGTTCGCGCCGGATCGAGGGCGGCAAAATCGGTGGTGGCAAGGTCTTCCCACAGCGTCATCATGATGGCGTCCTTTGGGCAAGGCACGTGAGGCCACGCAGCCGCGACGTAGCCGCGACGCGGGCCGACGCTCAGGAGGCCGCGCTCGCTTCCGGTTGGGCCTCCGCGCCGTCCGGCAGCTTACCGCCACCGGGATAGTGTGGCGACGGCGACGCGGTGACAAGCCAAGGGCAGACGGATCTGACTTCCGGTGTCGGCCGCACTTCTTCGGGCGTCGCACACAGGCGCATCCGCGCGAGCAGTGCGCCGAACCGCGGATGAGCCGTGAGGACAGCGAAGGGAGCCGCGAGCAGGAGGCCTGCGATCAGCGGCGAAGCCCACCCGATGGCACCCGGGAGCAAGATGAGAAACCCGGCGAGAAAGGCCAGACCCAGCAGCGTCTGTGGCCAGAGCCGGCGCAGCGCCTCTCGTCCCGGGATGCTCCGGTCGGAGCGCTTCTGAGCCCTCCATTTCAGGCGGCGGCCGAGTAGCAGGCCGCCCATGAACACCGTCTGAGAGGTTGCCACGACGGGGGCGAGCAGCGCGGAGAACAGCAGTTCGAGGGCGCCCCCGGCGAGGAGACGACGGCCGCCGCCATAACTTCCGCGCACGGTGGAATCGCACAAGGCCTGGAGCTGGCCGAAGAGTTTGGGCGCCCAGGTCATGCCGATCACGCCGAAAAACAAGGCAAAACCGATGGCCGTCAGCGCGCTCCCCCCGGGCAGCCAGGCAGGCTCGGAGAAGGCCACCCACGGCGCCAGTCCCAGTTTGCCCAGCAGGGGCTGAGCCAGGCCGAGCACGCAAAAGAGCAGCCAGCAGGGTGCCGACGTGTACATCAGGATCGCCAGGGCCATCTGCAGCCGGCCCATGCGAGAGGATCCGGCCAAGCCCAGCAGGCGGGTATACTGCATGTTACCGTGGCACCAGCGCAGGTCGCGCTTGCTGAAGTCGAGGAGCGTCGGCGGGTTCGCCTCGAAGCTGCCGCCCTCGATCGGCAGGACGCGCACCTCCCAACCGGCGCGACGCATCAGTACCGCCTCGATCTGGTCGTGGCTGAGGATGACGCCGCCCAGCGGCGGCGCGCCGGGAACGAGCGGCAGGCGGCAGTGCTCGATGAACGGTCGGAGCCGGACGATCGCGTTGTGTCCCCAATAGGGCCCGGCGTCTCCCTGCCACCAGCCGCTGCCCATGGTGTACGCACGCATGCCGTGGCGCATGCCGAACTGAAAGATGCGGGCGAACGCGCTTGTCGATGGCAGGCCGGTGATCAGCGTCTGCAGTATTCCAAGCCGCGGGTTGGCCTGCATCAGCCCAACCAGCCGCAGGATCGCCGTGCCGCTCATGACGCTGTCGGCGTCGAGCACGATCATGTGATCGTAGTCGCCGCCCCAACGATCGCAGAAGGCGCGGATGTTCCCGGCCTTGAACCCGGTGTTCTCGGACCGGCGGCGATAATGGAGGCGCTCCGGCCGTGCGTCCGCTTTCCGCCAAGCCTCGAAGAGAGCCTGCTCACGGGCGGCAATGCCGGGATCGCGCGTATCGCTCAACACGAAGACGTCAAACGGCGCGCTCCGCCCGGTTCGGTCGAGGCTGGCGAGCGTCGTCTTGAGTGTGGCGATGACGGTCGTCGGTTCCTCATCGTGGATCGGTATGAGAATCGCCACCCGGCCCTTCGGGGGGAGCGGCGGTTCGTTCAGGCGGGCGAGCGGCACGACGCGGGACAGATCGCCGTTCGTCCGCAACAGCAGGATCCACCCGATCACCGCATTCCACAGGCCGATGACGATCCACGGCAGGTTGAGCGCGAACAGTGCCGCCATGCCGATCTCAATGGCGGTCAATCCGTCCTTCAGAAAGGCGGTGACGAAGGCGACGAGGGCGACCAGGATGGTGGACGTGACCAGCGCGCAGAAGAGCGCGCGGCGCGCGCCGAGGCGGATCGCAGGAAGGGGTATTTGCATGCGCAGACTTCTCGCTACCCTGTCTCTCTCCTGCTTTCTACGACGCGGTAAAGTTCAGCCCTGCCGCCCGCATAGCGCGAAGAGCGGGATTTTTCATCCCGATCGAGGTACTTGCACTATACGTTGAAGCTAGCGCAGCCGATCTTCGGTTCGAAGGCTTTGCGGCCGTTCTCCCGCCGACGCACGCAGGTTTGAACGCATTTTCGCAAGAGGGCGGGGCGCCCGCGCGCTATCTGTAGAGCTGGAGCCCGGCCAATACCTGGGAGCGCAGACACCGTGAACCGGCCTCGATCCTTTGCGCTACAGCGCGTCCCCAGCCGGTACGGCCTGGTGGCGATCGCGCTGCACTGGGCGATCGCGGCGGCGATTATCGGCCTGCTGGTCCTCGGAACGGTGATGGTGTGGATGACGCCCGGCAGCAGCCTGCAGTTCGAGCTCTATCAGCTGCACAAGTCATTCGGCATCACGGTTCTGGCTCTGAGCCTCTTCCGGCTGGGGTGGCGGCTGAGGCATCCGGTTCCTCCGCTGCCGGCGACGCTCAAGCCCTGGGAGGCCAAACTGGCGCGCTTCACTCACTCGGCGTTCTACGTCCTGATGCTGGCCCTTCCCTTCTCCGGCTGGATGATGGTTTCCGCTTCGGTGTGGAACCTGCCGACGATCATCTTCGGCCTGTTCCCGCTGCCGCACCTGCCCGTCCTGAGCACGCTGCCGGACAAGAAGCCGGTCGAAGAGGCGCTCAAGGATGTCCACGAATGGATGGCGATTGCCGCCTTCGCCTTGCTGCTGCTGCACGTGGCGGGGGCCGTGAAGCATCATGTCTTCCTCAGGGACGACACGCTGACAAGGATGCTGCCTTGGGGCCGTTCGGACACCGGTCGGACGGAGCGGCCGTCCTGATGCGGTTGCTGCTGGCCGTGCTCGCCGTCGTCGTTGTCATTGGTGGCGCCCTGGCGGCCATTTGGCGGATCGCGCCCGAGCAGAGCCGACTCGGCTTTACCGCGACGCAGGCGGGCACGTCTTTCGAGGGAGGCTTCAGGCGGTTCACCGCCGAGGTGCGCTTCGATGCGGCCGATCTTTCCTCGAGCCGGGCGGTGGTGGTGATCGATATGGCAAGTGCCGAGACGGGCAATCTTGAACGGGACGTGGCGCTGCAGGGGTCGGACTGGTTCGCCGTCTCCCGCTTTCCGCAGGCCCGCTTCGAGACGAGAAGCTTCCGCAACGTTGGCGCCGACCGCTTCGAGGCCGACGCCGATCTCACCATCCGCGACGTCACCAGGCCGGTGACGGTGCCGTTCACGCTGCGGCCGGTGGCGGACGGCGTGCGGGCGCAGGGCGAGGTCACGATCGACCGGTCTGTCTGGGGCGTAGGCCAGGGGCAATGGGCAAGCGAGCAATGGGTCAGGCACGCCGTCACCGTCCGCTTCGACCTGCTGGCGACGCCGCTGCCTTAAGTCAGCCGGCCGGTTCCAGCCGAAGAATCCGCCCCTCCGGGCTGTCGGTCAGCAGCCAGAGCAGGCCGTCCGGCCCCTGGCGCACGTCGCGGATGCGCTCGTCCAGCGCGCCCAGCAGCCGCTCTTCGTGGGTGATCTTGTCGCCGTCGAGTTCAAGGCGCACCAGCACCTCCTCGGCCAGTGCGCCGACGAACAGATCGCCCCGCCACGCCGGGAAGCGTTCGCCGGTATAGAACGCCATTCCGGAAGGCGCGATCGAGGGGTCCCAGTAATAGATCGGCTGCTCCAGGCCGGGCTTCGACGTGCCCTCGCCGATCGGCAGGAAGGAATAGTCGCGCCCGTAGGTGATGATCGGCCAGCCGTAGTTCTTGCCGGCCTCCGGAATGTTGATCTCGTCGCCGCCGCGCGCGCCGTGCTCCGCCGTCCAGAGTTTGCCGGTCGCCGGATTGATCGCGGCTCCCTGCACGTTGCGGTGGCCGAGCGACCAGATCTCGGGCAGGGTGGTGGTGCTGCCGCGAAACGGATTGTCCTTCGGAACGGTCCCGTCGGGGTTGATGCGGACGAGCTTGCCGAGGTGCTCGCCCGGCCGCTGCGCCCGGTCGCGCTGGAAGCGTTCGCCCAACGTGACGAACAGCGTGCCGTCGGGTGCGAACACCAGCCGCGAGCCCCAGTGGTTGGGACCCTCTACCTTGGGCTTCTGGCGGAAGATCACCGTCACGTTCTCCAGGCGGCCGCCGCCGTTCTCGTCCTCGACGAAGCGTCCCCGCGCCACCGCGGTGCCGGCCACCTCGCCGTCCGCCTCGGCAAAGGAGAGATAGATCAGCCGGTTCTCGGCAAAGCCAGGATCCAGCGCCACGTCGAGCAGGCCGCCCTGGCCGGTCTCGTACACCGCTGGAACGCCTTTGACCGGTTCCGACAGGTTGCCCTGTGGCGTGACGACACGCAGCCGACCCGGCCGTTCGGTGACCAGCATCCGGCCGTCGGGCAGGAAGGCCAGGCCCCACGGATGCTCCAGCCCGGTGGCGATCGTCACCACACGAAAGGGCCCGTCTTCGCCGCGGAACTCCTGCGCAGCCGCGGGCGGCATCCCCGCGAGAACCAGCACCAGCAGCAGTGCCGCGATGAGGACCCCCTTTCCCGACCGGCGTCCTTGCCTCATTACCATTCCAGCCTCGTCCGCAGTCTGACCCCTCGGGAAATGACAATAACGGGCCGCCTGTTCCAGACCCGTGACAATCCCGTCAGCGGCAGTGCCGATCGATCCGTAGCCAGCGCGGTGCCGGATCGATACCAGAACGCGCCGGTTTATCCGGCTAAAACATTGATTTTGCTACATTCACCCGCAAAAGCGCTGCAAGTGTCGTCAAATGTCGTCATCCGTCGTCATCTTGAGCCCGAAACCGTCGTCGCGACCCCCGGGTCGGAGCGCGGGCGGGGGAAGCGATCCAGCGTCACAGTCCGTTCACAAACTGGATTGCCACATCTGCTGCGCGGGTCCGCAATGACGGAACGTTTGAAGAACACTAACGCCGGCCGGGCTGATGTTCAAGCCACCATGAGCCGTGGGTTGTGGCCGGGCTGTGGCGGGAGGAGGCGGGAGCTTGTACCGTGGCGGAAACCCATTCGACGGGTGATCCATAACCGGGGAGGGCGCGATGAAGGTGTTTCAGGTCGAAGGCGGCTGGTCGCGGGAGAACGTGCGGCTGAGCACCCGGCCCGACCCGCAGCCGGGGCCGGGAGAAGTGCGGCTGAGGATGAAGGCCTCGGCGCTGAACTACCGGGACCTGCTGGTGCCGCAGCGGGGATATGGCTCGCGCATGCAGGCGCTGCCGCTGATCATGCTGAGCGACGGCCTGGGCGTGGTCGATGCCGTGGGCGAGGGCGTCGCGGGCGTGCGCGAGGGCGACCGGCTGTGCCCGGTGTTCTTCCAGAGCTGGCTGGCCGGCGATCCCGACGAGAGCCGGCTGGCGCGCAGCCTCGGCGTCGAGATGGACGGGACGATGGCGGAATTCATGGTGGTGCCGGCGGCGGGCGTGGCGGCGGTGCCGGCCCACCTGAGCGACGAGGAGGCGG
>DAIQPV010000082.1:0-10435 GCA_036787145.1 Rhodospirillales bacterium | reverse complement strand
CTTGAATCACGCCGCTCCCACCACCGCAAGGCCCCATCCTCGATTTCCCAAACGGACTCTCAGCGCTCAGCGCTCAGCCCAGGCCCAGCTTTCCGCGTAGCGTCGAAAGATCTTCCGCCAGCGTGTTGACCGCTCCTGCCAGCACTTTGCGATCGGCGTCGGTCAGCTTGTCGTAGGTTTCGAAGCCGTTCTTCGTCTTATATTTGTCGAGGATCTTATCGACCTTGGCGAAGTTCGCTTCGACCTTGCTGACGAACGCCTTGTCGTCCTTTTCGATCAGCGGCCGGAAAAGATCGAAGATCTTTTTCGATCCGGCAAAGTTCGCGTCGAAATCCCCCAGGTCGGTGTGGCTGTAGCGATCTTCCTCGCCGGAGATCTTGGTCGCCGCCACCTCTTCCATCAGCACTGCGGCACCGCCAACCACCTTGTCCGGCGGGAAGGTGAGCGAGGCGATCCGCTTCTGCAGTTCGAGCACATCGGCCATAAGCTTATCGGCGTAGGGTGTCAGGCCCTCGGTGCTCTTCTGCGCAAACAAGCCGTATTCGATCCGGTGAAATCCGGTAAATCCCGGGTCCTTTTCGGCCTGCTCATGATCGTCGGCCCGCGAGTCGATCGAAGCATCCAAGTCGCTGAACAGTTCCGCAATCGGCTCGATGGCTTCGTAATGCGTGCGCGTCGGCGCGAACAGCGCCTTGGCCTTGTCCAGATTCCCCGCCTTGACCGCATCGGTGAAAGCGCGCGTCTCTGTCACCAGCCTCTGCACGCTCTCGGTGACGTAGATCTTATATTCCGCCACCGGCGTGACGAGGTCGTAGGGCGCGACCTCCGCAAATGCAGGCTGTAGCGCCGCTGCTCCGACGAAAGTCGCGGCGGCGAGCATCAGTGCCTTAAATTGGCGCGCTCGCTGAACTCGTTTTTTGAACATCTGTCCAATTTCCTTCTCCACTGTGAAGCCTCGCCTCCGGCATCAACCTCGGCGTCAGACAAAGCCGGCGGCCGCGAGCAGGCCTCGTCCCAGGAAGTCGCGGTTGTCGACAGCCCCTGGCAACGCAAAGAAAAAGCCTCCCCCTACTGGCTTGATGTATTCCTCAAGCGGTTCCCCATCAAGACTCTGTTGAACCGTAATAAATCCAAGCTGAAGATTGTTTTGGTAGGCAATGAATAACAGACCTTGATTGAGCTGCCCGGCGCTGGTTACGCCATTCATATAGTTGAAGGGGCGGCGCATGATTAAGTTTATCTTGGACTTGTCATCGCGAGGATTGGCGAGACGGATATGAGCATCGAGCGGCGTGATCTCACCTTCCGGATCGGCGGCAAAATCAGGCACGTCCGCCTCTGTGCCTCCCGAAAGGGGTGCGCCGCTTGCCTTTCTGCGGCCAAAGATCAGTTCCTGCTCTTGCAGTGGCGTGCGATCCCAGCGCTCGACGAAGTTGCGGATGATGCGAACCGCCTGATAGGTCCCCCCTCTCGTCCAGACGGGCTCCCCTTCCTGCTCCGCTCCAACCCAGACCACGCGGTTCATCAGCGCTTCGTCGGTGGCGTCGGGATTGGCCGAACCGTCCCGAAAGCCCAGAAAATTGCGCGCGCTCTCGGCGGGGACGCCCGGACTCGCCGGGATCACCGGCACCGAGCCCTCCTGCATCCAGCGCAGCAGCAGCAGATCCGGCATCATCTTGACAATGTCGCGCAGGGCGTGGTTGTTGGTATCGGCGGTGTTGGAACAGATCTGCAGCGAAAGGTCCCCGTGACACCGGGCTGCATCAAGCGCGTCGTTGCGGAAACTCATCATGCGGACGAGATGCAGCGGCCTCTGTTCGGCCAGGCCGAAGCGCTGATCGAACATCGAAACACCGAGGGATACCGTGACCGTGAGGTTGTCCGGGAAAACCTCGGGGCCAAGAATCCCGGAATCCGCCGGCGGCAACTGCGGATCGAGCACGGGGGGTGCCCCGCCCTGCGTCAGAAAGGCGATCCGCGCGGTCAGCGTTTCGAACAGACGCACCAGATCCGCCGGGCTCGACGCCAGAACCTCGAAGGCTGCGACCATGCCGGTCGCCGGCCGCGGCGTGGTCACGCCGGACTGATGGATGCCATAGAATGGCTGGCGTTCCTGCGTTTTGTCGCTCGCCGGCGCCCGCGCGACATTTCCTTCCTCGTTCGCGGGCGCCGCAGCCCAAACCGATGCGACGCCGCTGCTCAAAGCGCAGGCGGCTGCGCCGAGACAGAGGAGCACGCGGCGCCGATCGGGCATGGCTGCGCCGGCTTCTTCAAGCGATCGGAGCGGGCTCATCTACCCTTGTCCTGCCTGATGTGAACTCAACCCAAGGGCGGCATTCAGGCGATCGATCTCATCGGCCAAAGCCCGCATCCGTCCGGCAATTTCGGCCCGGTCTTCGGGACCAAGCCGCTCGTAGCTGACAAAGCCGTCGCCTTGCCGGAACCACCCCAGGGTCGCTTCCACCTCATCGAACCGCGCAACGACCGTGCCGGGAAGACCGGGGTTGGCCGGGGCCGCGAGCGGAAGCAGCAGATCGGCGATCTTGCGCGCCCCCTCCAGGGTCGCCTGGAAATCGGCAAGATCGGTATGGCTGTAGCGGTTGTCGGCGCCCGATCCCTTCTCTTCGGCGATCTGGCCGATGACTCGGGCCGCTCCGGTTGCCATCGCCTCGGTGGACACCGTAATCTCACGCAACCGGGGGCGGACCGCCGTTGCGTCCGCCTGAAGTTTGTCCGCGACGCCTGCCAGGCCCTCCGTGCTGCCGCGCGCGAAGAGGCCATACTCGAGCCGGTGGAAGCCGCCGAAGTTCTCGTCTTCTTCCCGCCGCTCGAAGTAGTCGGCACGCGCGTCGATGGCCGTATCGAGGTCGCCGATGCGCTCGACCACGGGCTGCATGCGTTTGTAGGGTGCGCGGGCCGGCGCGTAGAGAGCCTTCGCCCGCTCCAGATCGCCGGCCTTCACCGCGTCCGAAAACGCGCGCGTCGCCTCGGCAAAGGTGGCGCTTTCCAAGGTCAGGTAGACCCGATACTCGGCGAGCGGAGCCACGAAAGCTGCCGGCGTCGGGCCCGCCGCCATTTCCGATGCGGTCTCGGCCGAAGCAACCGCCCGCAGCGTTCCCCGCGGATTGCTCAGCAGGCCACAGGTGATCGCGTACGTGCCGGGAGCCAGTTTGGCGGTCATCGTCTGGCTGAAGCCGGGAGCAATGTTCTCCCGCTCCTCGACCACCATGACGCCGTCGAGAATCTCCCACTCCACCGGCCGGTCGGAATTGTTGACAATGCGGAAGGTGGTGCGCCCGGCAGGAACGACAATCTCGTTCGGCTCGCAGGTGCGCTTGGTGATCGTTACCGTCACCACGTCCGCCGCCGTCTTGCCTTTGCCCTCCCGCTGCGCCGCCTTCGAGGCCAGGTAGAAGGCGACGCCGCCGGCGACCACCAGCAAGGCAGCGATCACCACCACCAGTTTGATCACCGGGCCGGGGGCGTTGCCGCTCGAGGACGGCGGGCGTGCCGAAACCGACGTCATCGCTTATGCCTTCCTCTGCTGAGCGCGGGTGGTCGAGGGAAGCGGTGCCCAAGTGGCGCCGTCCGGTTTGAGAAATGCCGCGAGGGTGATCGCGAGAAAGGCGACATAGGCGATGACTTCGCTCGCGCTCGGCGTGTCGTTGTAGCCAAAGAGACCGGAGAAGATGGTGCCGGGCACGCTCGCCACCGGCAGGATTCCGCTCAGGTCGAAAACCGTTGCCTGCAGATGGTTCCAGATGCCGGCTTCGTGCAGGGCGCGGACCGCGCCGGCCAGAATGCCCGCGGCGACGACCAGCACGAAAATACCGGTCCAGCGGAAGAAACGCCGGAGATCGAGCCGCACGCCGCCAGCATAGATGCTGTACCCCAACGCGACGGCAACGACGATGCCGAGAAGGGCGCCAATGGGCGCTGCGACGCCGGAGCTTTGCTGAAAGACCGCCAGCAGGAAGAAGACGGATTCCAGCCCCTCACGGGCGACAGCAAAAAAGACCATCCCGACGAGGGCCCAACCCCGGCTGGTGGACCAGCCCGACGACCCGTCCAAGGCTGCATCGATCGAGGCGTGCAGCTCGGCCTTTATCGACCGCGCTGCCCGTCGCATCCAGAACACCATCGTTGTGAGCACGACGACGGCAACGAAGCCCACGATCGCCTCGAACAGCTCCTGTGCTTTTTGCGGAAACTCGGAGCTGACAAGCTGCAGAGCGGCGCCGACAAACAGAGATAACGCCACCGCGAGAAGAATGCCGGCCCAGACCGCCGGCATCCAGGCGACGCGGCTCGTCTGCTTCAGATAGCTCGCGATGATGCCGACGATGAGCGCCGCCTCGATGCCCTCGCGCAGCATGATCAGAAAGGGGACCAGCATCGGCGACCTCCAGCGGGGATAAGGTGAGACGAGGGCGGGGACGAGCGCACTGCCACGTGAGCGCCCTACGCGTCCGCGACCGCGGCGATTGTGCCTGGCAGGCGCATCATCCTGCTCACTTCGCCGGCGTGTTGAGAATCATGGCGCATCCTTGTGGAGGCGCGAGACCGGGCTGCTCAGACCGCTCGCGGAGCATGCGCGTCGCATGGCATCAATCCAGCAAAACTCGGATTCCATGCGCATGACTTCGTGACGAAAGGCGACCGTGGCGCATTCCGTTCTCGGCAGCCAAGGCGGATCGACGCGCCGTAGCTGATTTATGGCACTTTGATAAAGCAGACCGAGGCTTTGGCTGCTGCGGCCGCGTTCCGCCATCGGAAGATGATGCAGGAAACAGACCTTGGCGCTCATGCAGGCGCCGGTCAGCCTGCCACACGACGCGTCGATCGGTTGACGCAAGAGATCCAGGATGACGGCCCGGCCTGCCGCCGTTGTTGTCAGCACACCACTCGGCGTCTGATCGCCTGGCGCCGCCTGCAGCAGACCATCGGCAACCGCTTGTTCGGAGCAAAGCCTGATCGTTTCCGCGGTTGGTTGCCAGTCCTGAGGTGCGAGCAAACGAGCCGCCTCCACAAGCTCTTCCACGGAGACCGGCCCGCTATCTGCGGTACCCAGCACAACAAGGAGCGTGACGTCTGAGGGCTTCATGGTCTCTGAGCTCAAATGCGAGTGCGTCTCATTTGCGGCAACGTTACCGACAAATCTTCGTCCGTCAAGCGCAACGTTTGCATGGTGGCTCACTCTGCCGACGGTGCGGTCCTCCGGGAATTGCCGGGTGCGGGTGTTTCGGTTTGGCCGGCGCAATCCCCTGCTGGCAGGCCGGTTGCATTCGCAGCGTCATCGCGAAGGGGTGGCTGGCCCCCGGCTCCAGTGGTATGTCCCACCCTCGATCCTGCGGGGAGGGTGGAATGTTCGGAGGGCTTCGGCGCTTCTTCGAGATTGATCGGCATGGAACGACGGTGGGACGCGAGGCCGTGGCCGGCCTCACGACATTCGTGACCATGGCGTATATCATCGTCCTCAACCCGAAGATCCTCGAGGTCGCCGGAATGCCGTTCGGACCGGCAATGGTGGCGACTGTTCTCACCGCGTCCTTCGGAACGCTGCTGATGGGCGTCTACGCGAAGCGCCCGTTCGCCATTGCCCCCTATATGGGGGAAAACGCGTTCATCGCCTTCACCGTGGTTCGCGTCCTCGGATACAGCTGGCAGACGGCGCTCGGTGCGATCTTCATCGCCGGGCTCCTGTTTACCCTTCTCACCGTCCTGAAGATGCGGAGCTGGCTGGCCGATGCCATTCCGACCTCATTGAAAATCGGGTTTGCTGTCGGTGTGGGTTTCTTCCTCACCTTCGTCGGCCTGAACGAAACGGGGATCGTCCGGCTCGGTGTGGAGGGAGCTCCCGTGCGGGTCGGCGACCTCGGACAATACCCTGTGCTCCTTGCCCTCCTCGGATTTGTGCTGACTGCCTGGTTGATGATCCTTCGTGTGCCGGTAGCCATTCTTGCCGGAATCACCGTCGTGACAGCCATTGGAGTGGCAGCCGGCCTTGTTCCCCTGCCCGCTCGCTTGATCGATGTGCCGCCCGATCTTTCTCCGCTGTTCCTTCAACTCGATGTGGTCGGCGCTTTGACCTGGGGCATGTTCGGCGTGGTGATGACGATTTTCGTCATGAGCTTCGTCGATACCATCGGCACCCTGATCGGCCTCGGCTACAAGGCCGATCTCATCGACGCCAACGGGAAGATGGCCGATATCGAAAAGCCGATGCTGTGCGATGCGCTGGCCACGACGGTAGCGCCCCTGCTCGGCACGTCCACAAGCGGGGCCTATATCGAGTCGGCAAGCGGCATCCAGGCTGGCGGACGGACCGGGCTGACCGCGGTGGTAACAGCACTGCTGTTTCTTTCTGCCCTGTTCCTGGCGCCGCTGTTCGCGGTGGTCCCTCCTTACGCGTACGGTCCGGCTCTGATCATCGTGGGATTGATCATGATCACGCCGATAACGCGCATTCCGTTTGACGATCTCGCCGAGGCCGTTCCGGCCTTTGCGGTGATCACGCTGATGAGCTTCACCTACAACATCGGCATCGGGGTCACGGCGGGGTTCCTTCTTTACCCCCTTCTCAAAGCTCTTTCCGGGCGGATCAGCGAGGTGAAGCCCGGATTATGGGTTCTCGCCGCCCTCTCTCTCGCCTTCTTTATCTTCTACCCGTACTGACGCGCGGGCCCGAACACCACCCTTGCCGGAGCGCGGAGCAGGTGGGTAGGCCGGGAGTGCGGCGCGGTTAGAACATCCCAGGCTAAAAAAGCCGCGTGTAATTCTCGCGCCAAATCGATACGGTGCCTTCGCTGGCACCGATCGTCGATGCAGGGGGTATTTGTCTGAGAATGCAGGAAAAAAGACTGCTGATCTGCGATGATGAGCCTGCCTTCGGCCGATTTGTCAAGAATGTCGCAGAAGACCTGGGGTACGCCGTTCAGGTCACAACCGACGGGCTGGCCTTCATCGAAGCCTACGACAGCTTCCAGCCCACGACGATCATTCTCGACATGATTATGCCAGGCATGGACGGCAACGAACTCGTCATCTGGCTGGCGAAGCGCAATTGCTCGGCTAACGTCATTATCATCACCGGATACGCGCCAGACTATGCAATGCATGCCAAGATCCTGGCCGAATTCAAGGGACTGGGGCCGGTAATGACGTTGCATAAGCCGATCGACGTGGCCCGGCTCCGGGACGTCCTGAGGTCGGAAACGTGCGCTTGACCGTCCGTCCCAAACAGCGCGCAGGGACCGGCAGATATATCGCCGAACACAAGCGTCTTCTCTGGCTGGCGCTGATCATGATCGGTGTCTGCGCAATCGCCTGTGCGACAGCCATCGGCGTGATCTACGAGACGGGGCTAGACCGTGAACGTGCACGCCTGACCAATGTCGCCCAAAGCCAGGCACAGCTGTTGGAAGCAATCGCGCATCTCGGAGATTCGTCGGACGCGCTCACGCAAATCCTCGAGGAACATCGCCGCTTGCGTGAACAAGTGATCGGCAAAACCGCCGAATTGCTTCTTGCCAAACGCGACGGCGAACTCATCGTCTTTCTTACTCCTGCGCGCAACTCGGAGGTGCCCCCCAAGCCCGTCACCTTCGGCGGTCCGAACGCTCAACCGATGACCGCCGCGCTCACCGGCTCCTGGGGCACGATGATCGGAAAGGACTATACCGGACGGCGAGTCATGGCGGCCTTTGCGCCGGTCCCCTCCCTGGGCCTCGGCTTGATCGCCAAGATCGACATGGCCGAGATCAACCAGCAGTATATGCAAGCGGCGGTGATCGCTACCGTCGTGTCCTCCGTTGCGGTGCTGGGTGCGGCGTGGTTGTTCATCTGGGTCGGCGAACCCATGGTCCGCCGCCTGCGCGAAAGCGAGGAGCGATACCGCAATCTCGTCGAGGCGCAACCCGACCCGATCTGCCAGTTCCTTCCCGACACGACCCTGACGTTCGTCAACAGTGCGTACGCCGAATACTACGGCCGGGAGCCGAACACTCTCGTCGGGCGGCGCTGGGTCGAATTCGCCGCTGCCGACAGCCGGCCGCGCTTTCTCGATGAGCTGGACACACTGACCCCTGAACACCCCGAGCGACACGAGGAAACGCTCAGCACGGCAGCAGACGGCGAGAAACGATGGCACTTGTGTCACATTCACGCGTTCTTCGATCATGCCGGGAAGATGGCTTCCCTGCAATCCTTCGCCACCGACATTTCCAAGCGCAAGCTCGCCGAGGCCCAGCTGGCCCAACAGCTCGGTCTCATGACAGCCGTGATGGAGAGCGCGGCGGACGCGGTTTTCGTCGTCGACAGCGATGAACACCTGACGTTCATGAACTCGGCGGCGGAACGGATTTTCGGCTGGTCGAAAGACGAACTGACCGGTCAAAAGCTGCATGACATGATTCACTACCGGCACGCCGACGGCCGGCCTTTCCCTGCCTCGGAATGCCCTCTGAGCCGGATCAACTCCCAAGGAGAAATGATTGTCGGGCACGAGGACGTATTTTTCCGCAAGGACGGATCCCCGGTCCAGGTCGCCTGCTCCAACGCTCCGCTACTGATCGAAGGACGTATTGCCGGCTGTGTTCAAGTTCTCCACGATATCACCAACCGCAAACGAACGATGGAGGCGCTCCGCGAGAGCGAGGCGCGGCTGAGGCGCACAGTGGAAAACGCTCCCTTCCCCGTCATGGTCCATGCCGAGGACGGCGAAGTGGTGCATGTCAGCCAGGCATGGCTGACGCTGACCGGTTACGGCCGAGGGGAGATCAGCACCATCGCTGCCTGGACGGAGCGAGCGTACCGCGAGCGCAAAGAGGCGCTGCGCATGGATATTGCGCAGCTCTACGCGCTGACGCAGGCGGTGGACGAGGGCGAGGAACGCGTCTACACCGCCAGCGGCGGGACGCGCGTCTGGACGCTATCCTCCGCCCCGCTCGGCCGCGACGAGCGGGGCCGTCGTCTGGTTGTGACCATGGCCGCCGACGTGACCGAAGGCAAAGAAGCGGAACGGGCGCTCCGGGAGAGCGAGGTCCGCATGCGCGCCCTGTTGGACGCGAGCCAGGACGAAATTCTGTTGCTCTCCACTCGCGGCGAGGTCCTGGCGATCAACAAGGCCGCAGAACGCCGACTGTCAAAGTGGACAGGCGGCTTTGAAACCGTGGGCGCGCTCCTCGACCGAATTTTGCCGCCGGAACAAGCTCAGGCTCGGATGGCCATCGTCCGGGACGTCGCCGAAACAGCAACGCTCGCGCACTGTGACGTCCCCATTCGTTCACGCTGGTTCGAATTCTGGTATTACCCGGTGATCGAGGCCGGCAGGTCGGTTTCGGAGGTCGCCGTCTACGCGCGGGAGATTACCCAGCAGAAGAAATCGCAGGCGGACCTTGGCAAACTGTTTCAAGCCGTTCAGCAAAGTCCGATGTCCGTCGTCATCACCGATCGGAACGGGAACATCGAGTACGTCAACCCCAAGTTCAGCGAGGTGACGGGGTACTCCCTCGCCGAAGTGATTGGCCAAAATCCCCGCGTTCTGAAATCCGGACATACGGAGCAGGGGTATTATGTCGAGTTGTGGAACGTCATCTCCAACGGCGGGGTGTGGCGTGGCGAACTGCTCAACAAAAAAAAGAACGGCGAGCTGTTTTGGGAACTCGCGTCGATTGCGCCGGTGAAGGATGGAGACGTGATCACCAACTTCGTTGCCGTCAAGGAGGACATTACCGACCGCAAGCAGATGGAGGAGCAGCTTCGGCAGTCCCAGAAGATGCAGGCCGTGGGCCAGCTTACAGGCGGAATTGCCCATGATTTCAATAATCTGCTCGCCATCGTCATCGGCAATTTGCAACTCCTGCAAGAGCGCCTGGGCGGCGATGACAGAGCTCGGGAATACATTGAGGATGCGCTGTGGTCGGCCAAACGGGGCGGCGAGCTGACCCACCGGCTGCTTGCCTTCGCGCGCCAACAGCCGCTCAAGCCGACCGTTATCGACCTGAACGACGTAGTTCGCGGCATGGCCGAATTGCTGCGCCGGACTCTCGGCGCCAATATCTCCGTCGAGGAGTTGCTGGCGCCGGACCTGTGGAAGGCGGTGGCCGATCGGGGGGAGCTGGAGAGGGCACTGGTCAATCTCGCCGTGAACGCCCGCGATGCAATGTCCAATGCCGGCGTGCTTTGGCTGGAGACGCGCAACGCGGTCCTCAGCGAGGAATACGCCGAGCAGTACGAGGAAGTGACGCCCGGAAACTATGTGCTGCTCGCCGTCACCGACTCGGGGTGCGGCATGCCGCCGGAGATTGTGCAGCGGGTTTTCGAGCCTTTCTTCACGACCAAGGACGTCGGCAAGGGCAGCGGCCTCGGCCTGAGCATGGTTTACGGCTTCGTCAAGCAGTCGCACGGCCACATCCAGATCTACAGCGAGATCGGC
>DAIQPV010000390.1:0-1614 GCA_036787145.1 Rhodospirillales bacterium | reverse complement strand
GGCTCCACTCTCCGTCGGGCGCTGCGCACGGTCCAGATTGCGGCAACGGCGGATAATCCCATGAGAAGCAACTGAGTGCCGACCGCTTCCCACGTCGCATTGAACCCGATCGCCTCGATGGCTCGTGCGAACGGTGCGGGATGATAGCTCAGAAGGGACTGTTCCTGAAACTCCTGGAAGGCCTGGCCGACGAACCTCAATGCCATCACGAACAGGAAGGCAGACGTCAGAAGGAAGACCGAGCGCAGCGGCAAGCGCTGTGTCGTTTTCGTAATGACGTACCAGATGGCAGCCAGGCCGATTGTTGCGATCGAAATGCCGATCGCGAGGTCCAGGGACCAGCCACCTTTGGTTTTGGCGAGGGCGTGCAAAAAGAGTGCTGTTTCGGCACCTTCACGGAAAACAGCGAGAAATGCGAGCAGCCCGATCGCGGCGCCGGAGCCGGCGGCGGTTGCCTTGGCGGTCTGCGATTTCAGATACGCCTGCCAGTTGCGTGGATCCTGTTTTAGAAAGAGCCAACCGCTGACGTAGAACATCAGGGCGGCGGCGATCAGCAGCACGACGCCTTCGAGGAGGTCGTCGTGCATGCCGTTGTTGAACTGCTGGAAGGTCCATGCAAGCAAGATGGATGCAGCGACTGCGAGTGCTGCTCCCCAGTATAGCGGCGTTGTTCTTTTTGCTTCTCCGGAGCGCGAGAGAAAGGCGGCGAGGGCGGCAAGCACCAGCATGGCTTCCAGGCCTTCGCGCAGAATGATGGCCGCGGATTCGAATATTGTCGCGAGCATGAGGATTTTCCCGGGCGTGTTCGACAGGAGTGCTTAAAGATTATTGAATTAGTATAGTTTTCGTTAGGCCGGCAGCGACGCGGCGTCAACCCGTCGTGGCGTCGTTCTGGAATTAGAATAGTTCGAGACTTGCCAGTGCTTGGGACAGCTGGCCCACTCGTGGCTTCGGGAGATGCCGGGTCATGTCGTGGGCAGGGGAGGGCGGCGCAGCTTCTGGATGTCTGATTTTGAAACCCGCAAAAGATAGTGCAGAGCCGCGATGGCCGTACCGTTTCGATCCCGCGTGGCACCTACAAGTGTAGGTGGGCGCCATATGTCCGGAACCACGGCCCCGGCCAGGGACAGCTCCCAAGCGGAATTTATAGGCCCCCGGGTCGAATTTTGGCGACGCACCCCGCAGCCCTGCGGCTCGAAATATAGGCCCGCTGCTGCCGTTCGCCAATGGCCTCTTTGCGCCGATCGAGAGGTTACTTGAGGCCGCGCGTCTTGAGATCGGCGATGACGGTGGTGAGCTTGTCGATGGCCCAGGTGAGGCGGTCGGCGAGTTGGGCGTTGCGGGTTTCGATTTCCGATAGACGGGAGCGCAGAGCCGCTGCGTCGTCGTCCGCTCCCGCGCTGACGCGGCCCACGCGCCGGGGCGTCGGGCGTTCGGCGGCCAATGCGCGTGCCGAGGCAGCCCGGCGTTGCGGCTTCCGTGTGCCGGCCCGCGCGGAGTGCGCCGTCGATTTTTCAGCGGTTTTGACCATGCCTGCCCTCACGGGTCCGGTTCAACGCGCATCACGCTCAGGACTTAGATAAATGCTGGTTATCGCTGTTCTTTTGGCAGGAC